>JAIRZB010000103.1 GCA_031267435.1 Puniceicoccales bacterium
GTTTGGCCGCTGGGTCAACTTTGTTGCCCCGCCCGCGGCGAAGCCGCGGGCGGGGCCTTAGGGCCCCATGGGCGGCCGGTACCACGGGCGCTGCCCGTGGTTCCGGCCGTATCCAGGTCCAGGGGGATGGATCCCCTGGCGGGGATTCTAAGGGCGCGCAGCCCTTAGTGGGGCTAAATATGATGTTTTTAGTGTTTGAAGATTTCGAAAATCATGTATGCTTCTGGCAATGCGTGAGCTCGGAACATGGAGTTTATTGGGTTATCTTCGCTTTTTGAACGATACAAAAAGTGAAGTTTTAGTCGCAATTGTAACCGGAATAATTTACGGTTTATCGAGTGGTTTTGGCGTCCCAATGATTCTTAAGTACGCTTCGGATATTCTTTTTAGTGGCGAAAAAATTTCTGGAGTAATGCTTACGGGAATAGTACTGCTGCCCACGCTTATGATGTTCATTCGAGGGCTATCTGGTTTTTTAAGTTCCTACTATTTTGCATCCTGTGGACAGCATATCGTTGAGAACTTGCGCATGATGATTTTCAAAAAAATTCAGCGTTTACACCTAGGATTCTTTAACGACTATCCTCCATCGGAACTCATTTCACGGTCAATTAATGCGAGCACCATCATTCAAACTAATTTGGTCGATATTTCGAGTGATATCATAACTCAAATGATGGTACTTATTGGGGCAACGAGCTACTTGACCTACCTCTGTATCCGCCAATCCGAATTGTTTGTTTTACTTTTATTTCTCACAGCTTTACCATTATTTATTTTTCCAATTCGTAAAATTGGCCATCGTCTACGCCAAAAGTCTGGACAAATGCAGGTGCGTACGGCGGCAATTATTGACAAATTGAATCACAATCTATCGGCGATTAAGGAAGTACGTGCATTTGGTTTAGAAAATCAAGAAATTGTACGTTACCGAAAGGCTTGCCATGCATTTTCCGAAGCATTTTTAAATGTAATCAAATATCAACTTATTATTTCACCAATCGTGGAAATTTTATCAGCGGCAGGCGTTGGTTTTGCCATGTTCTATGCCTATGAGCGCGGACTAAAATTGGAAATTTTTATGTCTCTGGCAACGGCACTCTATTTCGGCTATGATGCCATTAAACGTTTGGGTGACATCAGTAATAAAATTCAAACGAGTATGGCAGCCGTCGATCGCATCGAGGCCATTCTAAATGAACCAGAAAAAATCGTCGATCCTAAAAATCCAGTTCATATTGGAAAATTGCAGGGCGATATCCAATTTCAAAATGTTACTTTTGCGTATACACCCGGTTGCGATGTGCTCCAAGAAATTAATGTCGAAATTCATCATGGCAAAACATATGCCTTTGTCGGAAGCAGTGGAGCAGGAAAATCAACGTTTGTCAATATGATTTTGCGCTTTTATGATCCCGATCGGGGCAGTATTTTAATCGATGACATCGACTTACGAGAAATGGCAAAATATGACCTGCGGCAAAACATCGGCTATGTGCCCCAGGATCCGGCATTGATCAATGATACGGTTTTTAACAATATTATTTGGGGAAGGCCCGACGCATCGTATGACGATGTGGCACGGGCGGCACAGGAAGCCTATGCCCATGATTTTATAACCAAAATGCCCAATGGCTACGATACGGTAATTGGCGAATCGGGAAACTGCTTGAGTGGAGGACAGCGGCAACGCATCGCCTTGGCACGCGTTTTTTTACGGAATTGTTCAATTTTAATTTTCGATGAGGCAACATCGGCACTCGATTCGGAAAGCCAATGGGCAATTTATAATGCAATTAAAGCTATCTCCCGGGACAAAACGGTGATCATGATCTCCCACCGCTTTAGCATGATGTCGATCGTGGATGAAGTGTTTGTTTTGGAAAATGGAAAAATTGTCGAACATGGGTCCCCGGGAAGTCTACTCGCGGACGGTACTCTCTATCGCAGGTTATGCGAAAACAATGGATGGAAAAATCGTGGAACCAAGATTGGGGAAGAATTTAAAGATTAGGGTTGCTAGGACAAAAGCCAAGGCTTTGCCTTGTGGAGCATGGGACCCATGCTCCGCGCGGACATCCGCGCAGCTTTTGTCCATAAACCTCAAAAAATGCAATGGAATTTATGAGATTATCCGAAGGAAAAATTTTAGTAACCGGCGGCGCTGGATTAATCGGCAGTGCGGTAGTCTGGGCACTCAATTGCTTGGATTTGGAAGATATTATCGTCTGCGATCGCCTATCGAACGATGATCGCTACAAAAATCTTATCCCCCTGGGTTTCCATGACTACGTCGACGCCGATGACCTTCTTACCTATTTAAAAAGTCCAGAAGGAACTGATATTAAAACCATTTTTCATCTTGGAGCGTGTGCGAATACGGCGGAATCCGATTGCCGGTTTTTAATGAAAAATAATTTTGAATTTACGAAAAACCTTGCCCAATACACCGTTGAACGCGGCATTCGTTTTGTGTATGCTTCATCTGCGGCAACCTATGGTGATGGCCAATATGGGATGGACGACGATGGGGTGGAAAAGTTACGGCCGCTTAATATGTATGCTTATTCGAAGCAATTATTTGACGTTTATTCACGGAATATGAAACTATATGGCATAAAATATTTCAACGTATTCGGGCCGAACGAAAATCACAAAGGTTGCATGATGAGTATGGTTGCGCGCGCATACCGACAAGTTCGGGAAATGGGTAAGGTACAGTTGTTTAAAAGTTATCATCCCCAATATGCCGACGGCTATCAGGAACGCGACTTTTTGTACGTAAAAGATGCGGCTGATATGACTATTTTTTTAGGCAATGTTCCCGAAAAAATCGATGGTCATGAAACGGCAGGTATTTACAATTGTGGTTCCGGGATAGCGAGTAGCTGGATTGATCTCGTTAAACCAATTTTTGAAATTTTAGGTAGACCACACCGCATTGAATTCATTGAAATGCCAGAAGTTTTGCGTGAAAAATATCAATATTACACCCGCGCCAATATTCAGAAATTGCGATCGATAGGTTACGAACGGCCATTGATGCCCCTAGGGGAGGCGGTCACAGATTACATTGCGAATTATCTTATACCGGAAAAACGTCTTGGGGAATAGTATTGGAGGACTATGGCTGCACTAACTTCGAAAGAAAAAAAGAAAATTCAAAAAAAAATTTTGCAGCTATACGCGGAAATCGAACGTCACAATCGGCTATACTACAAGGATTCGCGGCCTGAAATTTCGGATTTCGAGTATGATTGTTTGAAAAGCGAACTATTACACCTTGAATCGCTACTACCCAGTGAAATGGGAAAAATCGGCATCGGCGACGATCGCAGCGGCAATTTACTGACACACAAGCACCATGTACCGATGCTTAGCCTGGAAAATACCTACAATTTAGACGACATTTTTGATTTCGATGCACGCATTCGTAAATTATTAGCAACTGAAAAAAATATTGAATATGTTATTGAACCGAAAATCGATGGACTCGCGGTGAATTTGATTTACGAAAAAGGTCAACTAAAGTATGCATTGACGCGCGGAAATGGCTTCGAAGGCGATGATGTGACCGAAAATGTGAAAACAATTGAAGACCTACCCTTTCATATCGCAAATGTTCCCGATTTAATTGAAATCCGCGGAGAAGTGTACATGGATGATGAGGTTTTTCAAGAAATTAACACGGAACGCGCTAGTGCGGGAGAAATTGTATTTGCAAATGCACGTAATTTAGCTTCGGGAACTCTAAAATTGATGGACAGTGAAGCGGTTCGATTGCGGCATTTAAAAATTTTACTCTATGGAATGGGCGAAGGCAATTGTTTAGAAAAACAGAGTGAAGTCTATCCATTTTTACGGAACCTAGGACTTATTTCGCAAACTTACTATCATGTTATTACAAATTTAGATAATATTGCGGCCATCATTCGGGACTTTGATCGGGAGCGAAAACAATTGCCATACGCAACCGATGGCGTCGTATTTAAGGTAAATGAGCGGGCATTACAAGAAAAATTAGGGGTGACAGCAAAGGCACCGCGTTGGGCATTTGCCTATAAATTTGAACCCGAACGCGCGGAAACAATTTTACGGAGCGTTACATTTCAAGTGGGGCGAACGGGCGTTGTTACACCGGTCGCGGAGTTGGAATCCGTTTATTTATCAGGGTCATGTGTAGCGCGGGCAACCCTACACAATGCCGATGATATCATGAAGAAAGACATTCGCATCGGCGATACAGTGATCGTCGAAAAATCCGGTGAAATTATTCCAGCCATTGTGGGTGTAAAATTGGAAAATCGCCCAGAAAATGGCCTGGAAAAATTAATTTTTCCAAAAAATTGCCCCCATTGCAGTGCGCAGCTCATCCGTCTGCCTGAGGAAGTTGCCTGGCGTTGTCCCAATGCGGATTGTCAGGAACAAATTATCCAAAAAATTATTTATTTCGCTTCAAAAACTGCCATGAATATCGATGGTTTTGGAGAATCTGTCGTACGCAAACTGATCGAGTTCGGTAAAATAAAAACCCCTGCAGATATCTATGCACTCCAAAAAGAGGACCTATATCTACTGGAAAATTTTGGCGAGAAATCTGTCAGTCGTTTGCTTTCCAATATTGAGTGTAGTAAAAAAACTGAACTTTGGCGATTCATTAATGCACTGGGAATTCCGTCGATTGGTGAAAAAATAGCGAAAGACTTGGCGAATCATTTTTACCATTGGGATACATTAGCGGTAGCTCCTTTGGCGGAACTTGAACGTATCCGTGGAATTGGTCGGAAAGTTGCC
This sequence comes from Puniceicoccales bacterium, assembly GCA_031267435.1. GTDB lineage: Bacteria > Verrucomicrobiota > Verrucomicrobiia > Opitutales > LL51 > LL51. The sequence continues at coordinate 4,795 of JAIRZB010000103.1, forward strand.
CAGGGAATTTTGAATTATTTTCATGATTCAAAAAATTTAAATTTGTTCCAACAATTGCAAAAAATTGGCTTTGAATTTGAAAAAATTACAGCGCAATATAATCCACATTTTGAACAAAAAGTATTTGTTCTCACCGGAACGATGCAGCAATTTACGCGTAATCAGGCAAAGGCATTGATTGAAAAAAATGGAGGATTTGTCGCCAATGCCTTATCCGTAAATGTAAATATTCTCATCGCAGGGACTGATGCAGGCCAAAAATTGGACGCTGCCCACAAAAAAAATATTCCAATTTGGACGGAAGCTGATTTTGCCGAAAAATTAACCCATATCGCTCCTTGATTGGCCCAAAGGGCTCGCCAGCCCTTAGCCAGAGGGCTCTGCCCTCTGGACTCCCGCA
>JAIRZB010000079.1 GCA_031267435.1 Puniceicoccales bacterium
CTGAAGTTTACCATTCTTTTTGACAACAAGCTGCCAGTCGGCCATACTGTAATACTTCGCCCCCACCTTAAAGGCCGTTGTTTTTTTCGATGCCTCATCCAATGTACCAAGACTCGGATACTGCGGATTGGATTGTTTTTCAATTTTATTTTTGAACCACAAACCGGACCGCAGTTTAGTTCCATCCTCTGAAATGGGAGCAACGGCTACTTTCGAAGTGCCTGCGACTTCCAAGTAAATCGGAATATTAGGATCATTTTGATCCAGAGCCCTGTACATTTCCGTGGTAGATTCCTCACTCTGATAGCATACTTTCACGGTGATATCATCGGATCCCTTATCATAGTACATATTCTCCAAACAAATGTAATCTCCCGTAGGACTTTCCGCAACCGTATACTGTTCCGAAGGCTTAGGAACTTTAACGAAACTGCCATCGCCAACATTCGCATAAATATTACTTTGGCCCGTAGGATCATAGGCGTAGCCTAAATCACTCGCACCCGTGAAAACTTTCACATCCTTTAGCTCATGCAATTTTCCCGTGGCATCTTCAACGCAAACCGTTTCCGTTTTATAAAAATTTTTATCTTTCACCGAAACGGAATAGCTGGGGTTGGGACAAACGATAATCCCGGAATCTTGTAGGGCAATCGATGCAATTTTTTTCTTGAGAACAGTTTTATTATTTTTGTCTTTGATGGAAACGTAAACACCACCATCACTTGCGGCAATAAGATCCGGATCAAGATTATCCGTGGTGGCGATGTTAAACAGCTTCACATAGCGCCGATCGCTATCGTCGACCTTGATGATATCCAAAGATGTAGTCTGAATATAGTTATTGCCCTTAACGAGAAGATTTCCACTCGTGGTCTCGAGATTACTTTCGCCGACTTTTTTAACGAGGTTATAACTTCCCCCATGGAGCACGTATTCATTTACTTTGTTCTCCGAAATCTCCAAAGGGAGTACGCCCTGTTCGCCATTCACAATAAAACCTATTCCCGTATCAACTCCTAAATCATAGTCGGCATAGAGCTTATCCGAAAATTGATAGTATACACCATCCGAACCTAAAACATATGTTCCAATTTCATTTTTTACAGGTGTTACAAATGATTTCAATGTTGTAGCATTGCTAATACTAGCGCGAATTAAACTGTCGTCATCTTTAAGGAATAAATTGTTGAAGACGGTTTCCTCTAAACTGTAGGGCTGCCAATTATTAATTGCTAATGGATGCTCTAAATCATCCGTAAAATTTGCATCATTAAAGCTAACCGTACCTCCCGATGTTTTGATCTTTACGGCACTCAATGGATAAAATCCTCCATCATTCGCTTGTACATAAAAATTATTTAAACTACTTTCTCCCGAAATTGCGTCATTCGTTTTACCCATACCTGCCGTAGGAGCATTGTCTGGAATCTTGAGAAACTTTCCATTGGTATAGATATAGTCACCCCTTAGAGCTTCTTCCCCTGCTTTGTCATACTTTGTTTCGGGATGGGGCACATACAAGTATTCATTGGACGAAGAGAAAACATACCTTCGGTCCGGAAATTCAATGCGATAGACTTGCTTTTCACCATCGCCTTCCACAAGGGAAAAATAAAATTCATCGCTACTGCCTACCCTGCGATATTCTTTCGTAATATCGGAATAAACGTACACATCTTTACCCTCCTGGGTGAAGTTTGGCAAACTTGTAATTTGATTTGCTGGAACAAATCGTTCATACTCTACGGGAGTGACTAAGTTTTCATCATCCATGGAAACGTAGCGCTCATCCACACCCCATTGATACAGTTTTATTCCAAAAAACTTTTGGCCATTCTGCGTCGAACGATAGTATAAAACGGTATTGGGGCCATCTTCTCCCGTAACAACATCGCCGTTCTCAAGGACATACATCGTCCCGTTTCCCGTTGCATTTAAATCTTCATTAACCACTCTGTAATAGGTACCTGGAACGGCATTGCCATCATCTCCATCGCTTGTTTCTGCCGGTTTGTAGACATAGCGCGTGTAAACGTCATCCGCCTTATAATACTGCCCTTCATCGCCATAAATGAAATAATCTTTACCATTAGCAGGCCTCCCATTCATATTAGGTAACTCGGCAGCGGGAACTTCCGCATATCCCTTTTTGGTTGCCTTGTAATAGGAGATCTTTTCCTGGGGAACATTTACATATTTTATATTTCCCCCATTGTACACTTTGTACTTGAGCGGATAATTCGAAATGGCGTAATACTGTCCATTTTCGCCGAGTACATATTTCGCAGATGTAGATTCCGGGTTCTGAGGGACTACAAATTTATTGCCCTCACGCTGGTAAAACTGATTGGGCATCAGGATACGAATATGCTCTTCGGGAGATAGTTGAACAAAGGCAACATCATTTTCCGCGAGTTCAAAATAGGTACCATTATTATTGATGTATTGCACATGTTGATCCACGTCGAATTGCATGTAATCATCTTTTTCGCTTCGAAGACGGTACAGCCAACCCGCATCCTCATTAGCTTTATAAAACTTACCTCCATTACTGTAATAGATTGTTGGGTCAACTATTTTCAAATCACCTTGGTAATTTTTAATTTTTGCGAAAAGCGAAGAAATGTTATTCGTGGTATTGGCATCGTCACCACATGTGAAATAATTTTTGAAATCTATGGTGTTTGTGCTCTGCTGATATGCTGTCCGTACCATCTGCAATTGCTCATCGTCATCATTCCATCCGGGATACTTGTTCTGTAAGAAAACCATAAAGCACCCCATATTGAAAGCACGGAATATGTTTTTAACCGTATCACTTGCATTTGTCATGTTCTGACTATCGAGCAATGATTTTAGGGCCGCATATATTTTAGTTTGTTTGTAGTCATCAACGCTTTCGGCTTCAGCATCCAATCTTTGCAATCCATCACGAATCGTTCCATCACCGGTATTGCTCAAAGCAGAACGAATGGCATCATATAATGTTTTTAGTTTGCCATACGTACTAATTGCCGACTCAGCGTCTTTCCCGATTGGGTCAGGTATATCTTCTATGAGATCTCCAGGAATTTCATTAATGCTGCCCAAAGCTCCAATGGCAGCTAGTATTTCAGTTGGATTGTTTCGCCTATTGAGGATATTCCAAAGCAACATATTTAATTTTTGAAAACTTTCATTCACGTCATTGAATGCCGAAAAACCGGCAATTGCTTTGCCGCTAACCTCGTTGCCAAGCGTGGTCATGTTTTTCACTAGAGTATTACTTTCAATGGTAGTCGATGAACTGGCGAAATGGCCTAATAGCGTCTCATCTTTACTAGAGGAGACACTAAGAGCGGCGATAGCGTTACAAATTCCTTCCGCAATAGATGCCGGCTCCGAAGGTACTTCGACTTCTGACTCCAAACCAAGAATTTTTTCTTTATACGTATCGATCAACTCTTTTCTTTGTGGTTTATCTTGGAAGTTATAGATTCGCGAAAGCATGGCGAGATAGCACTGTGATTGAGCATTGACAAATGCTGCTTTAAAATCATTAAGCATTTGCGAAAAACTCACTTCAGGTACTGGAATCCCCTCAGATTCTTCTTCAGGTACTGGACTCCCTTCAGATTCTTCTTCAGGTACTGGAATATTTCCCAATGAATTCCATTGCGATAAAAGGCCGTTTATAACAGCTATAACATTCCCAAAGGCAATGTTTACATTATTTGCTAAAGTTTGCAAGCCTTCAGTATCGGGTCTAGTCGTATCCACACCTCTATCCGCCACGTAAAACGCTTTCCATGCGGCATTCAGTGCGTTAATTTTACTATTGACTGATCCCGAATCTGTACTTGCTGCCGCCAATGTTTTTAAATTTGAAATCAATTTGACTGAAGTATCGTTTTGATCGTAATCGTGTAAAAATTTATCCAGTGGAACACTATCAATCGTTTGTATATCTTGTATTACATCGAGGGATAGGGTCTTGGCATTGGAAATCGCCTTAAAAACATTGTTCAAGCTTGAAACACAATCCGTTACGGACGATAAATAATCTTCAGAGAGTTTTGAAGCCGTTGTAAATTGATCATTCGCTAAAGATGCGCGAATAAAATTCAAAACAACATCGCCTGCCTGTTCGCCTTCGCCATACAGTTTAGTGATGGTTGCCGGCAGCGACAGAGGAATCTCATTTCCAAAAAGATTATTGCATTGGACATAGGCTTTGTGCAATAGTGTCTTGAGCGATTCGGTATCTGGAAGATACTTTTCGGCAAGATGTTCAGATACTTCAAGTTCTTCCCAATGGCTCAAGATTGAACGTAATTTTACAATATCCGCCGGAATGAGTAATCCACTGTCATTCCTTATATTGATTTCCGCATCGATAATCCCCAAATATGATACCGCCGCAAAACGGTATAAACTTTCAATGAGATGTGTAATGTAGTCATTGTGCGCCTTTGCTTGGGTCTCTGAAATTTGGGAGCCATTGAGCCTCCAAATACCTCCGCTTTCAATGGCCAAATACGTTTTCAATTGCACCGCTTGCTCTGAAATTTTTGTTTGCAGTTGCTCATATGCGAGGAAACAAATTTCCAAATAGAACAGTTTGATGGCTTGTTGGGTTTCCGATTTTTGAATTTCCGCGAAAGCATATTCCAAAGTAGCTGCCACATTGCTATTTGCTAACTGTGCTTTTAGGACATTTTTTTTGTTATTAAGAACATTTTGTGCCTCAATTATGTTATTTTGGGAATAGAGGCCACCGGTATTTGCTTTCTTCAGCTCATAGTCCTCATAGGCGGCGAGATAGTCACTAATTGTCGTGCGAACACCGCTGTTTGCATCGTCAATATCACTGCTCCAAAATACACTACCCTTAAAAAAACCGACAATATTATTGTAAGCCATTACCAGCGTATTGACACTATTTTGTTCCTGCATTGTGGTTCTGGAAAGCGCAGATGGCTCCTCTAATATGGTGATTTCATTCTTGTAATTGAAAGTCGGTGATGACGCAAACATTGCTTCCTTGAGCTTCTCGAGAGCAGTTACAAAGCCGTTTTCTTTGTCTAACAGGATTTTTTGCGCCAGGTACATTTCGTGAAAATCATTGATTTTCGAAACTATTGCATCGTGGGCGCCCAAAAGCGAGTGGTACAAATTTTCAATTGTGATAAGATCGGTAACGAATTCTACCCGTTTTCGCAAAAGATCTTCATATTTTATTTTCGTCGTCCCGCTCTGTTCATTTTGAATGAGTAAATCCAACACACTTTCTAAACCATTTTCCGCTGTATCCTGGAAAAATTCAGTAACATTGGCATC
>JAIRZB010000105.1 GCA_031267435.1 Puniceicoccales bacterium
CCTCCTGGCGAATTAACGTACATATGAATGTCCTTTTTAGAGTCTTCCATTTGAAGAAAAAGCAGTTGGGCAACAATCGCATTGGCTACGAAATCATCGATTGCTGTCCCTAAAAAAATGATGCGATCCTTAAGCAAGCGACTATAAATATCCCAGGAACGCTCCTGACGACCATCGCGTTCATAGACGTAGGGTAGTGGCATGTAAGTTTGACTGACGATTCTAGATTGCATAATTACTCAACATTGATGGGCACAACGGGACCGTCGGATGATGTATTCTCCGCTAGGGTTTCCGCTGTTGACGAAATATTCTTTTCCTCACTGTCACTTTTCTTTAAATTGGTAAGCAAAATAAAATCAAGTGTTTTTCCGAAAACGGCGCGTCGCTGAAGTTCACGAATACGTTCGTGATTGTTTTTAATTTCTTCGATCAATTGGTTCGGAGCAATTCCTAGCATCGATGCTTCCTGCATAATCATTTGATCCATTTCTGTTTCCGAAATAGTAATTTTTTCCTGTTCAGCGATTTTTTCGAGGATAAAATTGACCTTTGCGCGATCGCGGGATAACTCCTGGGTGTCTTCGACTAATTTATCTTTGCTATTTTGGAATATTTCCGCAGTCATACCTCCGTGCATTTGTTGCTCGACAAAACTACGTATGATATGAATTTGCTCATATTGTATAGCACTTTCAGGAACCTCAAAGGAGGCGGTGTCGATCATTTTTTGAACGATACTTTCCCGTTGTTCGAAACGCAATATTTGTAATTTGCGATTTTCTAGCTCTGCCATCGTTTTGGCTTTAAGTTCGTCGAGATCCTTTACTTTTAATTTCTCAAAGAATGCATCGTCGAGTTCGGGAAGAATTTTTTCGCGGATTTCAAAAATTTTGGTATGGTAAATCACTTTTTTCCCTTGTAATTCAGCGACTTCAAAATCGGTTGGGAATTCCATTTCAATGTCCTTTTCACCATCGACTTCCATTCCTTCAATACCTGCGTTGATTGCTTTTATTCCATGGGAATTTTCATTGCCTGCTTCTTCCCAGGTATTTTTTTGTTCGGCCCAGATCGGCGTTTGCGGGATAAGATCGATGACCTTTGTTCCATCATCGAATGTACCTTCATACTGGAGGCGTACAAAATCTCCCCTTTGAATCGGGCGCTTTACTTCTTTGTAATCCGTATAATGATTACGAATTTGTTCAATGGTTTTAGAGATTTCCTCATCGTTAATGGTAATTTCGGGTTGTTTAATTTCGATATTTTTATAATCGAGCAGCTCAAAGGCTGGCTTCAAGTCGACGGTAAAATTGAGTTCCTTATCCCCACCGAGGGTATTTTTAACATCAAATTTCGCGAGCGAAAAAATTTCCCAGTTATTTTCTTTGACAATATCATCAAAAGCTTTTGAGGCGACAGTCTTGTCGATTTGTTCTTGTAATTCTTTGGCATAGCGCGATTTAATGAGTGCTAAAGGAACTTTGCCCTTTCGAAATCCTGGAATTTTAACATCCCGGACGAAGGATTGTAAGACGGAATTTTCTTCGCTTTGAATGGTATCTTTTGCGATAACAACGGTGGCTTCCTTGCGAACCGAACTTATTGACTTAATTTCACTTTTCACTTTTTATTCTCCTAGCTTCCTAAGAAGGATCTTGATTTCGTCAACCTTATAAAATTTTCTTTAATATCTCCTTCCGCTATAACGTATTATTTTTCCAGCTCGGCTTTCGAAAATGGGCAATGATAAATGGTGGTAGCATTGCCATAATATTTCCCGCAATCATAAGTAAGATGTAAGTTGTTTTACTTTCGAAGTGAATTTCTTCGGGCGGTAAAAATCCAATGATATAGCAAATTGCGCAGATGATACTGGCTGTCACACCTATGGCAATCATTCCAAGGTTGCCAAAGGGAACGGTATAGGTACGTTTTACGTCGGGATATTTGAATTTAAGTATAATCCCGGCGGCGAACATGAGGATATACATAATGAGCATTGTCTGGGCTGTAATCGCCACGAGAATCCAAAAACATTTTGTTACGGATGGGATGACTAAAAAAATAAATGAAAATAACGTAATGGTGATGGCTTGCCAAATAATGATTGAGGAAGGCATGCCCTGGGCATTCATTTTTTGTAAGGACGGCGGAAGATTCCCTGTTTTAGCCGTGGCGAGCATCCCCCGAGCGGGGCCCGAAACCCAGGCGACAAACCACCCTAGAACCCCAAAAGCCATGAGCCATATGACCCATTTTGTAAGCCAGGGTATACCGAATTGCATACACAGTGCTTCGATGGCTTGGATAACTCCCGATTCGAGGGTGAGTATTTTTTGGGGGACCGATACCGCAATGGCAAGAGAGCCCAGTAGAGAAATAACAAAAATGAGGAATGCGGACAACAATATGGCGCGCGGGTAATCCCGTTGAGGATTATTGACGTCATGGGCATGGGCGGCGGACATCTCTAGGCCTGCAAATCCGAGGAACACATTGAGTAGAAAGACAAACTTTTCCGGAGAATCGAGGGCGGGCGATAACGCGGAGAAGGATAATTCCGTATTGGGTTCGTGTCCCACCGCAAGCCAGGCAATTCCCAGTGCCGTAATGATAATTCCCGGAATAATCGTACCGAAAATGGAGCCCATATTGGTAACGAAACTTGCCAGGCGTATTCCCCTAAGCGTAATCCAGGTTCCTCCCCAGGTAACGGCCAAAATAACAAAGAATATGTAGTAGTTATTTTCCGCAAGAGTTGGATAGCCGGTTGCATACGCCATAATTGAAGCGAGGTAGGCGAGAGATGCCGGAAAACCGACTATATTTGAAAATAGTTGTAACCAAACCGCTAGGAACCCCCAAAGGCCTCCCATTGCTTTGCTAACCCAGTTGGCAATGCCACCTTCTTCGGGGAAGCCGGTCGCCAGTTCCGCCGATACGAGGGCGGTCGGAATGAGAAAGAAAATTACGGAGAAAATATAGAAAGCGACCATACCCAAGCCGTACTCGGCCATGGAAGGTAAATTTCTGAGGTTAATGACCGCTGCACAATTAATCATTGCGAGAGAAAACACCCCCAAATACGCATGAGACTTACCTGAGGACTGATTCTTAATGTCCATCGCAAATAACTACCACGAAAATTCTTAATGATGTCAATATTTTTAAGTAAAAAAATCGAGAACAATTCCCCGCTAACTTTTGGGTAGTGTATTTCGTTTACATATGGGGCATGTGCCCATGGAAAGTATATTTTTGGGCAAAGTTAAGTAAATTTTTAAAAACTAAGATTTTTCCTTCTTGAATTAATTGTCTACATTGGGGGGATTGGGGGTATTGGGATTCGAGTAGAATGCCGTGAATACCTGCGTTTAGACCGGCAAAAGCATCGGTTTCCTTGTCGCCGACCATGTAGCATTCGTTGCGATTTAATCGATATTTTTCGACCATTTCATTGATAAATCGCGGAGAAGGTTTGCGATAGTGTTCCAGTGCATAGGTTGCCTCGGGGGCAATACAAATTTCCGTAAAATACGGATTGCCCAAAAGTTCGATAATCCGTTGATTGCAGGCTTCGACATCTTCTCGGGTGTAAATTTTTTGTTCGATGCCGGGTTGATTGGTCAATAAAAAAAGCTGAAATTCCTGGCGTATAAAAATTTCAATGGCCTCCCTAGCTCCATCGATTGGATAAATTTTATCCGGTTCGGAAACGTAGTAATAATCGACGTTGAGTGTACCGTCGCGATCAAGAAAAATCGCTTTTTTGATCGACTTTTGTGAATTTTGCGAAAAATGATCCATATGTTTGGGTTATTTGCGAAAGTTCGCACTCAGGTTAAGTCAACCAAAAATAAATTGACTTCAATCTTTAAAAATATTTTCCACGGGAAAAAACTCGATCAAAGTTCCGTCGACCAAATTGAAGCTCTGCTTTATTCGGCCGATATTGGTGTTGAAACGACTAGGAATATTATTGCTGCAATCAGGGCAGCCTATAAAAATAACCCCCAAATGCGGGATCAGGAGGTGGGCATGATTTGTAAAAATGTATTGCTCGATGTACTCCGTGGCGCAGACCGTTCTCCGGAGCTATTATTTAATAGCCAAGGACAGGGGGTTGCCAGTGATGGGGGCAATTTGCAAGAAGCAGCGATTCCGCTAGTGATTGGATTGATTGGAGCTAATGGTTCCGGGAAAACGACGACCGCTGCGAAATTAGCAGGATTTTTTACGAACAATGGCCAGTCGGTAATTGTGGGAGCCTGTGATACGTTCCGTGTGGCGGCGAATGAACAAATTAAAATTTGGGCGGATCGACTTCGCTTTGATCTTGTCGAGAGCCAGCGGGGAGCTGATCCTGCTTCCGTTGCATTTGACACTTGTCAGGCGGCCATTGGGCGGGGAAAAAATGTTGTAATTTTAGATACGGCAGGGCGCCTCCATAATAAATCCAATCTCATGGCGGAACTAATAAAATTAAAAAAGGTAATTGGGAAAGTTAATCCTGCTTTTCCGCAGCACCTATGGCTAGTTGCCGATGCTCATTTGGGGGCGAATACGATTACATCGGCAAAGAAATTCCACGACGAACTTGGTTTAACGGGGATGATTTTTACGAAATTAGATGGGACGAGTCGTGGGGGAGCGATTGTTGGGATTTATCAAAAGTTAGGTATTCCGGTTTACTTTATTGGTACCGGTGAAAGTCCTGCGGATCTGGTACCATTTGCCGTCGATGAATATGTCCATGCGCTTGTAGAATGTGATACGCATTAATCATCGGATCGTTAAATCAGTTTTTGGGGTGCAATTGACGTCCAGAAACATTAAAAATCCGTCCTTATCCCTGTAATTGCGATTCATTCTTGCAATTTGTTGATTCGTTAGTTTATCGAAAGTAATTTTCCTTTATATATTGAGCCCTCGCATTGATTCCCAGCACAACAGGGCTTCCGTTTTTGTTTGTAAATGTATTATTTGGGGTACCTGTACAACATCCAATATAGCAGACGCCGTTGATGCCGAGTATGCTTACCACATCAAGAATATTGCTCGTATATCCCGACCGATCCCACTTAAGAAATTTTGCCGGTTGACTGCCATCGAACCAGGTTACATGGCCATCGCAGTAGACGACATATCCTCCCTTGCTGCCATATAATCCTGTTTTCTCGTCCCACGTACCGTCCTCGCATAGTCCACGCGTAAAACCAAGGATCGCTATGTCCAATGGAACACGTGGTGACAGACCAGTCACCAAACAGTAACTCAACACCTTAAAGGCGTAGCTATTTATGCCCACAACATAAGAAAACGCGTCCCCGTATGGAGCAATTCCTGGTCCTGAATAGTACTTTCCCTTTCCTTCCAAATCAACACGATTAAGTGTACCCCAATAAGTTAATGTGTCCCGTTGCACTTTAGAAGCATATTTATCCCCCGGAGAAATATAAGCATAGGGATCATTAAGAACCATATCCGAAAGATCGATCCTATTTTGTCCTGCCAAATCGAACACGAAATCCATTGGAGTCCAAGAACTTTTCTGCCGGCCGCGATTGACGAAACACTCGCGCCAGGCATCGGCAATTCTTTTAAGATTGGACATATCCTTCGCCTTTTTTGCTGCGAGTTTAACTTCATTATAAACTGGCAGAACTATGGCCGCAAGAATGCCGATAATGGCCATAACCACGACCGTTTCAAT
>JAIRZB010000026.1 GCA_031267435.1 Puniceicoccales bacterium
TTTCAAAGGATAAAAATACGAATATTCGAAGCGCACTGATAACCCAGGTGCTAAAAAAAAGTACCATCGAAGATTTTTCCGAGGTGGAAGAATTAATTAATAAACGTCAAATTCAGACGCTCGTTTCCATTAATGAAGATATCCTGGGACTAGGATTTTCAAAGGAAAGTTTTGCGGCGATCCATTCGATTACGTTCGCATGCCACAAAAGTGAAACGACAAAAAATAGCCATGCCGTCTTGCCTATTTATACCGTTTTTGAGGAAAATGGTCACTATATTAATAGGGATTTTTTACTGCAGCGTTCCTATCGGGCAATTATGCGTAAAACGGAAGCTAAATCCATTTGGCAATGGCTGGCCATGATTAAAAATATTTATGCGGAAAGGAGACGCGGTGAAGCCGAATTTCAGACCATTGAAAGTATTTGGAAATTTATGGAGAAATCATTCCCGGAGTTTAAAAATTTGAATTTTTCCGAAATACCGCCGACGGGAGTATTGCTCGAAGGGGATCGCTTTAAAAATTTTCCATTTGTGGACTAGCTGACTCCTTGCGGGAAACCTAAGGGCTGCGCGCCCTTAGGAATCCCCGCCAGGGGATCGCTGTCTAGGGGCTACGCGCCCCTAGAACCCCTCGCCAGGGGATACCATCCCCTGGACCTGGATGATCTTGCGGCGAAGCCAGGCGAGTTTCGCCTGTCTTCGCCGCATAGGGTGGTCAAGGAGTCCACGACTCCTTGCGGGAGCCCAGAGGGCGGAGCCCTCTGGGGAATCAAGAGCAAGGGGAATCCTTCCCCTTGTATCCCCTTGCAAGGAACATAGTTCCTTGACCTAGAAATCCAGGCCCGCGGCTTCGCCGCGGGCGGGGCAACTAAGTTGACCCTGCGGCCACACCATGCGAAAATTTCGCATGGCTTGGCCGCATACCGAGGTCAAGGAGTCCGTGACTCCTTGCGGGGTATGGGGCGGAGCCCCATAGCTAAACCCCACTAAGGGCTGCGCGCCCTTAGAATCCCCGCCAGGGGATCCATCCCCTGGACCTGGATTGCGGCCGGTACCACGGGCATCGCCCGTGGTACCGGCCGACCATGGGGCCTTGCCCCGCCCGCGGCTTCGCCGCGGGCGGGGCAACTAAGTTGACCGTTGCGGCCACACCATGCGAAACTTTCGCATTGTGTGGCCGCTGAACGAGGTCAAGGAGTCCGTGACTCCTTGCGGGGTCACGGGGCAGAGCCCCGTGGGCAAGCCTCCTTGCGGGGTATGGGGCGGAGCCGGGTGAAATCAATTTTTAGTAATTGTTCCGACAATCCAATTGACAAAAAATTTTCATTTTTTAGTGTCGGTGTTCAATATGGATTACGAAATTTTAAATAGAAAAATACAATTGATAGCTCTTTTCCTGACTGTCCCATTTCAGGTCAGTTTACAGGCAAGTGATGAAGACATTGGGGATGATTTGCAACCTTTGCCAACGGCTCACCATAGCTCTCTCGCGCCATATTCCCAGGAGCAGCATAACCAAACTTGTTCCCCAGAACAAGAACAAAAAATGTTTATTTATCGGATTAAAAATAAGGCATTAACACCTAAAGAGAAACAAATATCGAAATTCGCAGAATGTCAATTTTTTCAATTGCAGAACAATAATACCGTAAGCCAAAGTTCATCCATCGGCCTATACGCTCTTGCAGCCATTGAACAAAAATTTCGCAATGATGAAGTGGAAGCGGACCAGCCAATCGCACTGGAGTATGATAAACTGAAACAAATTGCGGCACAATTTTTTCCAAACTATCGAGAACCACTTAACGCGACAGTCAACTCCTATCTTGTTCAACAAGTTGCCCAAGAGATTGGCAAGCCTGTTTTTTTCATTAACATAGGAAATAGGGGTCATTCCTACGGCCCAGGCCCCATAGATATTGTCAAATGGATCATTTTTGCGAAGCCGGACACAGAAGTTTTAGTGCAAAATTCATGGTTTTGGGATAATAATTTACTAGGTATCATTAGTCAATGTGATTCCGAAGCCGTAATCGTTTGCTACAATAGTTTCCTCAAACGCACCTTACTTTCAATGCCAAATGATCAAAATTTTACCACAGCACAGGAGGACTATTCTCAAGCGCAGCTCAATCGAACCGCAATTCTTAGCATTAAGAAAAATCGCATAATTAGGAATATCGGTTTTTTGGCATCTTTAGCAGCATGTACATACGCTTGTAAAACAACCATATTGCCAATGATCACGGAGAGTCAAATCGCTCAGCATACCATAGAAATTTTAAAATCACTGCGACAGCAAATAACTTCGAACTTTTTCTCGCAAACGACTCCACTACCAGATCCCTCTCCGATGGTAACTCCGTTGCCCTCCACTAGCCCAACAGAACCGTCCTCTCTAATTTCGGCGATAACTTCTTGGCTGAAAGGATGGAATATTCTTTAAAACTATTGCAAATTAACGCAAGTCGGTCTCCTCTATGGAACCGCTTTTATTTTTCTGAGATGAGAACCAGCGAATGGGCAGCGATTTTGGAAAATAACTCGATTATATTTCGGTTTCGCATGCCAATGCATCCGCGGGATTACCTTCCCAGGTATTTTATTGGCTCGAATTCGGCCAGTAACTTCCATTTATTTTTCTGAAACGAGAACCAGCGAATGGGCAGCGATTTTGGAAAATAGCCCGATTATATCTCGGTTTCGCATGCCGATGCATCCGCGGGTCCAAGGAACACCTATTTTTTTCTCATTCGCTATACCGTGAATGTAAATGTATCGATTATAGGTATCGCAGTTTTCACCCAAATTATATCCTTCCTGAAGTCCTTTTAGTCGCAAGATTCGGCTCGTCACATAGCCTTTTGTCTCCCAATCACCGTATTCCGTAAAAATTTTTCCCGTACTCTTTCGACCAATAAAAACCGTCCCCCAGGGAATCCCTTCGCCAATTTTATCGGCAATTTCATGCAATCCTAAGGGCGTACCATCCGAATCCTGAACCTGACTAATACCCTTCACCGCCGTGGAAATGACATAAATCGATTCGAATTGCGCCTCATTGTAAAAATACATACACTGATTCTTGACCGAAACGTATAAACATTGGGATGTAATCCTAAGGCCAATGGTATCGCAGGCGAAAATAATCTCGTCATAATAGCATATGTTCATCGATAACCCACAAAATTTGTCGACCGACTCCCAATAAAAATATGCAACATCTTAAAATAATTCTTACGCAAAATATAACTTCCACTAAAAGAACTAATCCTTACCTAACTAAATGCTGAAAAGTTGAACGGTCAATAGGCTCACAATACGACAACAAAACACCTAAGCGATAGCCTTTTGGATCTTCCCCGCCTTGATTGCTTTCACACAAACGAGTACGCGCTTCACTTGACCGGAAGGCAAAACGATACGCACACGCTGCAAATTTGCCTTAAAAACGCGCCTTGTTCGCTTAATGATGTGTGTACCAATACCACCACTCTTCCGCGTCTGACCACGCCGACGAATGCGACTTCCCTTGACTTGACTCTTACCGGTAATAAAACAAACTCTAGACATTATCTTCTCCTCTTTTTCCTAAAGAAACCATTCGAAAAAATTTGCAAACTTTTTCAGTAGCATGAAACAGAAAAGTAAGGAGCCACACTCGAAACCTATACTCCAACAAAAGATATCTCGGACGCTCAAAATTATCGCCCGAGACTCTAATATTTAAATGTTAAACACCTAACACTTTTTCTTTTTTCTTTAAAAGAAACCGTCTAAAAAAATCTTATAAATTTTTCAGATGACATGGATTAAAAAGATTAATAATCACGAGAAAAACCTGAACCTCCCGATGAAGGACGCCGCGAATGTCCGAAACCTCCTCCTCCTCCTCCTCCTCCGAAGGATCGACCACCGCCGCCGCCACTTCTACCTCGATTGTCGTTACCAAATTTCCTCGGCCCAAAACTACGTCCGGTGGAATTACGATTACCGAAACCTCCTCCTGAAAAAGATCGTTTCGGCTTCACATCTCGAACTTCATAGGGCAATCCCTGTTCCTCGCATATAACGGCACGACGGCTTAGACGTACACGACCCTGATCATCAACTCCAATACATTTCACCGAAATCGAATCGCCCACGCTACAGACTGCATCGATATTCTCGATCCTGCAATTGTCGAGTTCGGAAATATGGACCAAACCCTCCTCCCCTGCAACACATTCCACAAAGACACCAAAATTTCTTACTGATTTCACGGTACCGTTGTACATTTTTCCTACTTCTATATTTGACATCTATTCTTTACAAACTTCCGCAACGCTACGGGGAAAAATCTCCTTGGCAAGAATTTTTTTATCAACAATAGAAATAGTTCTTTTGCCGCAAATAGACGAATTGTTTAGTTATTCTAGGGCTTAAATGTATTATTTCTATCAATAAAAAAGAAATAACATGCCCCGGTTGCAGCACCAGACTCCCCATGGGCGATGGGGCTGATTAAAAAAAAGTAAATGGAAATTATTTTATTAAAATCCTAACCATTTCACATCATTCCATACTCCGTTTAACCGCACAAAATAATTTATTTTGGATCAACGTAACCAGAAAATCACAGCGCGTAAATGCGTTGAATATTTTTTAAAAAATTGTTTCGAAATAGCATTAGGACGCTTTCCCCCTATCGATAATAACATTGCCCCTATGCCGTTTCAAAATTCATTCTTCGCAGAAATGGGTTACCCCCATCGCTACGGTGATAGCCTTCCCCCCTACTGTTTTCAATTTCTACCATTAATTGGACAACCGTAAAATGGCATAATTTTGAAAACTCATTCCCGATGCGAATCCTACCACAGTAAAAAGGAAATCAATCAACTCACTCTGCCCACTAGCCACCGCGATGAGATCGCAAACCTCCGCCGCTTCGAAAAGGTTTTCGCCCGGAACTCGATGATACCGGACGACTTGAAACATAGGCCTCGCCCTTGGCTTCGCAAAGTACGGCACGACGACTTAAACGTATGCGTCCCTTTTCATCCACACCGACACATTTCACAATAATCTCATCATTTAATTTGCAGATATCTTCCACATTCTCAACACGAAATTCGGCGAGTTCCGATACGTGAACCATACCTTCTTTGCCCGGCAAACACTCAACAAAAACACCAAAATCTTTAATCGATTTCACCATGCCTTTGTAGGTTTTTCCTACCTCAATTTCCGCATTCATTGCATTAATTTCCGTTAGCACTAAATCCAACGATTCCTGGCTAGGAGCAAAAACCATAACACGACCGCTGTTATCCTCATCGATGTCAATCTGTGCCCCACTCGATTCCGTAAGACGTTTGATATTTTTTCCGCCGGGACCAATAAGTGCACCAATCTTGTCAGGATCTATCCATACTTCCTTAAATCCGGGTGCCGATGGCTTCAAGTGTCCATTAACGCGTGGTTGTACTGCCAGCATAGCTTCCAAAATCTTCGCCCGAGCCTCTTTATTACGGTAAATTGCTTCCTTCGCAATTTCGAACGGCAAACCCTTAATCTTGAGATCAAGCTGAAAACCCGTAATACCCCGCTCCGTGCCGCAAATCTTGAAATCCATATCGCCAAAGTGGTCCTCATCGCCAATAATATCGGTTAGAATAACATACTTTTTTAAATTTCCTTCACCATCAAATTCCGCAACTAAACCCGTAGAAATTCCTGAAACCGGTGCTAATATGGGTACGCCCGCATCCATGAGCGCTAGACACCCCCCACAAACACTCGCCATCGAAGATGAACCGTTAGACTCTAAAATGTCCGAAATGATGCGAATGGAATAGGGAAAAACTTCCTCCGATGGGATGATCGGAGATAGGGAACGTTCTGCCAATGCTCCGTGACCAATTTCACGCCGTCCCGCGCCGGTTGTTTTTCCTGTTTCACCCACACAAAACGGTGGAAAATTGTAATGTAACAAAAATGTTTTGGTCTTTATTCCACCGGTAATGGCATCCAATTCCTGCACATCCCGAGAAGATCCGAGTGTCAAACTCACCAATGCTTGGGTCTCGCCCCGTTGAAATAATGCCGTTCCATGAACCCGCGGTAAAATATTGGTCTCGCAATGCAGGGATCGAATCTCATCGATGGCACGGCCATCTACCCGTTTTCCTTGGCCCAAAATATTGTTTCGGTAGAGTGTTTCCTGCAATTCTTCGAAGGCCATATAAACTGAAACTTCTTCGTAAACATTTTCACCGATCGCAGCGATCACCGCTGCCCCCGCTTCCTCCCTAATGATCTCCACATCCATTTCGCGTTTCGCCTTTTCCTTCTGGAAAACTGCCTGCGCCAGACGCTCGTCGAAACTCGCACAGATTTCCATAATATTGTGGGGTATCGTATGCAACACAAATTCTTTTTTTGGTTTTCCGCATAGGCGTACCAATTCCTTTTGAGCTTCGATAAGCGGTTGAATTTGTTGATGCGCAAATGCGAGAGCCTCGATAAAACGTTCCTCTGGAAGTTGATCGGCATTGCCTTCGATCATCATCATATCTTTCTCGTTACCGACGTAGATGAGATCCAACCGGGAATGGAGCATTACCTCATTCGTTGGATTGGTTACAAATTCACCATCGACTTCGCCTATGCGCACGCAACCGATTGGTCCAGCCCATGGAATATCGGAACAAGCCAACGCCGCCGAAGCCCCGTTGACCATCAATACATCCGATTCATTTTTACCGTCCGTAGCCAACAAAACACCGATTACCTGGACTTCATTCATAAATCCTTTCGGAAATAGCGGACGCAACGGTCGATCGCACAAGCGGGAGGTTAAAATTTCTTTCTCCGACGGCTTACCTTCGCGTTTAGCATAACCACCTGGAAACTTTCCAGCGGCGGAAAATCGTTCCCGGTAGTCAACGGCCAGCGGGAAAAAATTCTGTTCCGGTAAGCGTTTTTTAGCAGCGACGACGCTAACAAAAACACTTGTTTCGCCAAGCGTAACAACAACCGAACCACTCGCCTGTTTCGCAAGCGATCCCGTAGAAAAATGTATCCCTTCTACTTCAACATTGAATAACTGTTTCATGAATTACAATTCTAGTTTTTGACTAATTTAGCGACGCAACTCAAGGCGTTGAAGGATTTCGTTATACTTTTTAAAATCCACGCGTTTAAGATAATTGAGTAATTTTCGGCGACGGTTTGCCAATGCAACCAAGCCGCGGCGCGTATGAAAATCTTTTTTATGCATGCCGAGGTGTTTAGTGAGGTGATTAATCCGTGCGGTAAGGAGAGCGATTTGAACATCGCAGGAACCGGTATCGCTGGGATGAATTTTAAATTCACCGATAATCTTATTTTTTTCCAAATACTCTACTTTCGTCATTATAATATTTTCATTTCACAGATAAGGAGATCTTCCTAATCTCCGTGTCCTAGTACCCCACTAGTCGACACCGCTATCTTTTTTAAAAGCATCTGTGGCAGGAAGCTCTGCTAGCGTATTTTCATATACGTTACAGTTCCGGAAAAATTTTCAAGTCTTATATTATAAAAGATTTCCACTACTATCCAAAATTTATTTCGGGAGATTATTTTCCTCGAAAATCACTTGACAGTTACCTCTTTTCCTCCAAGGCTGACAGGTAGAGGGTGGGAGCAAGCGGCACGTCGAAAATTAAATCTTCGCCACCTTTCCATTGCCGCCTGCGCCAATCCGAAATACTTTTCCCGGAAATTGAAGTTTTTCCATTTTAGAAGTGAAAATGTAAATATTTCAAAAAACAACTTGACAGCGCAGTTTAATTCTTCAGAGATAAAAAGGAAAGGCTAGGAGTAGGCGGCACGTCAAAATTAAATCTTTGTTACCTTCCATCGCCGCCTGCACCAATCTGAAATGCTTTCCCCGGAAATCTCGGGAAATGGAATTCTCCATCCTAAAAAATACAAAGTGTAAATACCACGAAAAAATCGCTTGACAGTGCAGCCAAATCCTCCAAGGATGACAGGTAAAAGGTGGGAGCAAGCGGTGCGTTTTGTAATTTGTTACAGTCCGCCGATTCCACTGCAGTATAAATGGCAAACTTTCCAGCGCTTATGTAGCTCCGCCGCATACTACCCTCCTGCCCTCGGACGATCCAAAGCTTAACAGATTCGAAAAATTATTTCCCATAAAACATCTTGACAGCGTAGCCAAATCGCCCAAGGATGACAGGTAAAAGGTGGGAGCAAGCGGCATGTTTGCGACCTTTATGTTTCGCCGATCCTGGGCCGACCTAATACGGCAAACTTTCCAGCGCTTACGTAGCCTTGCCGCATACTACTCTACTGCCCTCGAACGATCCAAATTCTGCCAAATTCGGGAGATTATTTTTCAAA
>JAIRZB010000089.1 GCA_031267435.1 Puniceicoccales bacterium
GCACGCAATCGTTGACTTGCTACACGCCAATGGGGGGCACTGCTATCTCGTTGGCGGATGTGTTCGGGATCATCTCCTAGGCCTGGGGAGTCAAAATTTTGATCTCGAAGTTTTCGGTCTTTCCTCCGAAAAAATTATCGAGATTTTAAAGCCAAACTACAGGATCGATAGGGTCGGCAAATCCTATGGTATTTTAAAGATCCATGATTGCGATATTGATATCGGCGTTCCCCGCCAAGAACAAAAAACGGGCCCATTGCATACCGATTTCGCAGTCCAGGAAGACCCATTTTTGCCGTTGGAGCGAGCCATTGAACGCCGTGATTTTACGATTAATTCCATTTATTTCGATATCAAAAATCAGCAAATTATCGATCCCTTTCGCGGAAGAGAAGATTTGCAGCAAAAAATTTTGCGCCACACGGGTGAACGATTTTCGGAGGATCCCCTACGCGTCCTACGCGGTATGCAGTTTTGTGCACGATTTCAACTAACGCCGGCTCCCAAAACAATCGAACTTTGCCAAACACTTTCGATACATTCCCTCTCTCCGGAACGCGTTTACCAGGAATTCAGCAAGCTTTTCATCCAAGGTACGCAACCGTCACTCGGCTTAGATTTTCTCCGACAAACCAACTGGTTAAAATTTTTTCCAGAAATCCACCGATTGATTGGCGTCAAACAGAATCCCATACGCCATCCCGAAGGCGACGTCTTTGCTCACACGTGCTGCGCTTTGGATGCGTTTGCGAAAAATCGAACGGGAAATGCTTTGGACGACTTGACGCTCGGGTTCGCGCTCCTGTGCCACGATTTCGGCAAACCGGCGACCACCGTAAAGGGCAGCAGAGGTATCCATTCCTATTGGCATGAAATCGCTGGAATTTTGCCAGCTAAAAATTTTATGGAATGGCTACGCGTTCCCAAACATATTATGTTACAGGTATTGACACTGGTTCAATACCACATGGAACCTCGGCTGGTTTTCAAGCGCAAAGCATCCGATGGGGAGTTGCGACGCCTTTCCTATAGCGTCCATCGGCTCGATTTACTCATTCTCATGGGATACTGCGACTGTTTTGGCCGAGTGAAACATAATGATGAAATTCGCACCTGGACAACCGAACGTGCCAGGGATCTCGGTATTTTAAATGCTCCACCTAAAGCCATTATTCAGGGGCGCCATTTAATTGAACTCGGATTATCTCCCTGCAAAGATTTTTCCCAAATGCTTCTAAAGACATATTTTGCTCAGTTGAATGGCAATTTTTCGACCGTCGAAGGCGGACTACTCTACGTCCGAAAATTAATGTGTATGGACAAAGATTTGATACCAAAGCAATCCGATCATTCCGCAATGGGTTAAATTTTTTTGAAAAAAATTAATTTTCTATCTTCGTATAAAAGTCATTGCCTTTTTCTTAATTTTCATTCATAGTCCCATCAAGGATGCCTATGTTAGCAACAATACATGTTATCGATTTCGAGGGAAATCGTACCCACGGTATTTTAGAATATGGCCTAGTAACGCTGAAAAATCTTACGATTACGGAAATTTCGACGGCGAGTTGTTGTAAAAATTTAAACCACCCGACGGCATATTTCGGGGAACACTCGCGTTTTTCCTCCAACGAAAAAGATAAAAATTTTGAGCACTATTTGCCATTTTTCATAAAAAAAAGATCGGAAGGCCTTTTCTGTGCCCACGGATCTTCCTTGGAAGATCGCCTTCTCCGGCAATACTGTCCTACGCCGGGAGCAATCGATCCATTGCCCAAACAACGCACCTCTAAAAATATTCAAGAAATTCTTTTCCAAGAAAACATTGTATCCCAATTCCAAGGTTCTATCCCAACGGTAACGAAACTTCAAAGAAGTATTTCCTGGGGGCCGTGGATTGATACCTATAAAATTTATAGAAGATACTATCCCGCAGCGGAGTGCTATGAGGTTGCGGAACTCATCCGTCATTTTGGGTTGGAGAAGAAGTTAGCAAATTTGGCAAAGAAACATAACTTTGCAAAGACACTGACCTTTCATCGGGCACCCTACGATGCTCTAGCAACGGCGCTATTACTACAAAATTTCATTAATCATTTCCAAATCAAGGACATTCACTTTTTACTCGATCATTAAAACCCGTCAATCATAGGATGGGAGATATTTTTTCAGAGAGGACAATATGGGAGAAAATTTTCACACATAATTTTATTTACAAGGGAAAGAAGGTAATATTTTAGTAGGCATGGGAAGAGATGAGCGATCATTTTTAGAGCCGGAAAAGGCATTCATTTTTAGAACCAGGAAAGGCGATAGTTCATGGGCATGAGGAACCAATTGGTTTTGTTAGGGCAACAGACGGACACGGCATTTAAAATTATGATGTCGGATAATCGCATCGCCGCCGCACTGATTAGCGAAATTTTTCGGGATATGAAAGTTGTCAATAGGGCTACTCCCATTCAAATATTGTGAGGTAATTGGAGGTAGGAATTTGTGTTTTGTGCACCCGTTTGCGGTGAAACCGCAAAATTTTTTGAAAAAAAATTAGGAAGCAAAGCCTCCACGGGTGCACAAAGTTTGCGTCCAACAGGGGAGCGAATTATTAACCCGTCAATCATAGGATGGGAGATATTTTTTCAGAGAGGACAATATGGGAGAAAATTTTCACACATAATTTTATTTACAAGGGAAAGAAAGTAATATTTTAGTAGGCATGGGAAGAGATGAGCATTCATTTTTAGAGCCGGGAAAGGCGATAGTTCATGGGCATGAGGAACCAATTGGTTTTGTTAGGGCAACAACGGACACGGCATTTAAAATTATGATGTCGGATAATCGCGTTGCCGCCGCACTGATTAGCGAAATTTTTCGGGATATGGAAGTTGTCAATAGGGCTACTCCCATTCAAATTATTGGTAAAGGTGAAACAAAAATTCCTCTCCAAGGCAAGCGATCGAATGCTATTTTGGACTACCATGCCATTATCGATAATCGGGACCATGTCATCGTCGAAATGCAAATTATTCGCCATGACAATTTTGACAAACGGGCATTATTTTACGCCGCCTCCACATTTGCTTATCAAGAATTCGAAGGGGGAAGCGAGTGGCACTCCAAAATTAAAAATGTTTATGCCATTCAATTTGTCGACTATTCCACGCTAAAAAATGGCAATTTCCGAAGGTATTATCGCATGGTCGACAAATTTTCGGACCAGGAAATCGAAGGCATATGTTTGATTCAAATCGAATTAGCCGGCATGCAAGAAGTTGTTGCCAAAGTACAAAAGGAAGAGCCA
>JAIRZB010000001.1 GCA_031267435.1 Puniceicoccales bacterium
AAAGGGTAGGAGTAGGCGGCACATCGAGATCAAATCTTTGTTACCTTCCATCGCCGTCTGCGCCAATCCGAAATACTTTTCCCGGAAATTAAAATTCTCCGCTCCAGAAAATACAAAGCGCAAATACCAAAAAAAATCGCTTGACAACACAGTCGAATCGCCCAAGGCTGGTAAGTGGAGGGTAGGAGCAGGCGGTGCGTCAAAAATTAAATTTTCGTTACCTTCCATCGCCGTCTGCGCCAATCCGAAATACTTTTCCTGGAAATTAAGATTCTCCATCCCGGAAAATGCAAAACGCAAATATTCCTTCGAAAATCGCTTGACAACACAGCCGAATCGCCCAAGGCTGACAAATAGAGGGTGGGAGCAAGCGGCGCGTTAAAATTAAATTTTTGTCACCTTCCGCCGGCGTTTATATCAACCAAAGGCAAATTTCCCGGAAAATACAAAGCGCAAATATTCCTTCGGAAATCGCTTGACAACACAGCCAAATCGCCCAAGGCTGGCAGGTAGAAGGTGGGAGCAAGCGGCACGTCAAAATTAAATTTTCGTCACCTTTCATCGCCGTCTGCACCAATCCGAAATACTTTTCCTGGAAATTAAGATTCTCCATCCTGGAAAATACAAAACGCAAATATTCCTTCGGAAATCGCTTGACAACACAGCCGAATCGCCCAAGGCTGGCAGGTAGAGGGTGGAAGCAAGCGGCACGTCAAAAATTAAAATGTGCGTTACTGAAATTTTATTAATATCTTACTTTATTTAATTGTTTTTTCGTGAATTAAAAAATCACTTATTTTTCTTTCTTGTGTATCTTGAAAACTTTTCTTACTTTTCTAAAAAAATGAAAAGAACCTATCATTGCAGTGCGCTTACGAAAAAAAACATGGGAGAAGTGGTTCGGTTGATCGGGTGGATCCAGTCGATTCGCGATCATGGCGGTCTAATTTTTGTGGATCTGCGCGATCGGGAAGGTATGACGCAAATCGTTTTCGACCCTAAAAATGATACCTATTCAACCCTATTGCCGGCGCTCAAGGATGAGTCTGTCATCGAAATTTTGGGTACGGTTCATTTGCGCCCAGACGATACGGCCAATCCCCACATCGCAACGGGGGAAATTGAAATTATTGCCGATACGCTCAAAGTTCATAACATTGCCGAAACGCTGCCGTTTCCTCTAGAGGATAGCAAGGCCGATAAGGTAAACGAAGATTTACGCTTTACCTATCGCTACTTGGATTTGCGCCGTCCCAAAAATTTACACACGCTACGTACTCGCCATCGCATTGCCCATACCGTTCGCAATTATCTGGATCGACAAGACTTCATCGAAGTTGAATTGCCCTATCTATTTAAAACGACGCCGGAGGGAGCCCGAGAATTTCTCGTTCCAAGTCGACAAAATCCAGGATCTTTCTATGCCCTGAGCCAATCACCGCAACAGTACAAACAAATGCTTATGGTTGCCGGTATCGAACGCTATTATTCCCTCGCACGCTGTTTCCGCGATGAAGATTTGCGTGCCGATCGACAACAGGAATTTACTCAAATTGATTTGGAAATGTCTTTCATCGATCGCGAAGACATCTATGCATTAATCGAAGGAATGATGCAGATTGTTTTCAAAGAAACACTGAATCGTGACATCAAAATACCGTTCATTCGCCTACCATTTCAGGAAGTTATGGATCGTTTTGGTTCCGATAAACCGGATACGCGTTTTGCTTTGGAGTTGATCGATTTATCTCCAATTTTTAAACACTCTACATTTAAAGTGTTCCGCGATTGTCTGGAAAAGGATGGCTCGATTAAGGCAATTAATGTCAAGCAACTCGCCGACATTACGCAGGGCGAATTGAAAAATTTGGAAGACGTTGCCAAGGCATTGGGAGCGAAGGGGTTGGCCTTTATCAAAGCCGAAAAAGGCGAATGGAAATCGCCAATTCTAAAATTTCTATCGGAACGGGAAAGGGATGCTTTGCGGGAAGCGCTCTCCATTGAGGATGGTGACATTGTATTTTTTGCGGCATCGGATTGGTTACATGCGTGTACGATTTTGGGGAGAATTCGCCTGGAGTGTGCCCATTTACTCGTCGATCGCGGACGTTTAACGATTTCAAAGGATCAATTCAATTTTCTGTGGGTGATCGATTTCCCACTCATTACCTTCGATGAAGAGCAGGGACGCTACGTCTCGACGCATCATCCTTTTACAGCACCGGTAGAAGAGGACGAGGAAAGATTAAAAACCGATCCGCTCCAGGTGCGAGCGCAACACTACGACATCGTTTTGAATGGATTCGAGATCGGTGGAGGTAGCATTCGTATCCATAATTCCGCGTTACAATCGCTAGTAATGCGCGATATTTTGAAGCTGGATGAACAGACGATCCAGGACCGCTTCGGATACATGTTGCGGGCATTTAAATTTGGTGCTCCGCCCCACGGTGGTATTGCGGTTGGTTTGGATCGTTTGGCAGCGATTATCTGCGGAAGCGATTCCATTCGCGATGTCATTGCATTTCCTAAGACGCAAAAAGGTCAAGATCTAATGGCGCAAAGCCCATCCCATGCCTCTGAAAAACAGTTGCGCGAATTACATATTACGACGGTTATGCCCCAGGGAAAATAAAATTTGAGTATTTTGATATTTTTATGTATTTTTTATTTGCATTCATTTGGAAATTATTCCTATTTTTCTCCGTAGAATATTATATATATGAAGAAAAAAATAGATTGTTTTAGTTTTGTAGGTTTTTCTTGCATTCTTTTTTTGTTGAGTGCCGACTCCCATGCAGCTTCGCATAGCAGCAATTCATGTGCGGTGGGGAGACGAAAATTAGTGTTGTTAAAATCGAAAAGACCAACAGATCTAGGATCACCGTTAGGGCCTTCTTGGATAGATTCGTGCACTGGAAGCGAATATAGTGAGGTTCGAGGAAAGGATGGGGTGGTTCGCATCAAACAGGAGAACAAAGATGGTTCTGTTATTTGTTGGGAACCGTTGAAAGCTCTTCAGGTAGATCCGTATACTGGAACCAAGTTTCGGCTGTTTCAAGCCAAAAATGGCATGGTTCTCGTCCAACAGAAGAACGAAGATGGTTCTGTTTTTTATTGGGAAAAAATGAGAGATTCTTCAATTGTTTTCCTTCGAAAACGGTCGAAGACTCATCGGTTCAGAACGGAAAAAGATTCTTGCAAAACTCGGAACGGAAGAAAATCTTAGGAGAATTTTAGATTTTATAGAAACTTTATGCCGATGCGTTAATGTGGACATCTTTGTCTGGCATATCCGCATCTACTAGCTTCCGTTAAAGAGGCATTGGAAGCCTGCGGAACGCATGCCCTCAGAGAGGATGGTATGTAGCGCTGCGTTTCCTTGGCAGATTTGTCAAAAATGAAAAAGACGCCGTCTCCATCCCCAGGCGCCAAGATTCATCAAGAAATAATAAATAGCTTAAGGAAATTAGGCTATCAGGACGGATGTGATTAACAGGCGTAGCAAGACCGATAGCTACATTTTTTTTTGAATTATTTTTGTATTCTTTAAATATTTTTATTCCTATTTGTTCGAAATTTATTCCCTTTGAATCCGAATGGGTGTGAAAATATGCGAAGAAAAATAGATCGTTTTAATTTAGTTTTACGGTACTGAAAATGTAGGTTTAAAGCTGGTCCTGGAAGAAATGTTGGTTGAGCGAGACAGTTGTGGAAAAGCGTAGTGATGGGATTTAAATACCAACAATGGACGGTAAAAATGTGCCATAAAAAAGAAGGAATGAAAGAATTTCTTTAAAAATCCGTTCGCTGATACCGAGTGTAGGGAATTTGAAAAGGATGAGAAAAATATTGCTGAATACAAATGTTCCCATGGGAAGGTTTGTGAAATGTCTTGGAGACGCAAAAACTACTTTCTTCCCAAATGAAACCCCGGGAAAAATTTAGGAAGAGGAAGAGTTGTACGATGCTATAAAAGAGCGTACAAAACAGGTGCAAATTTTTGGAAGTATTGCCGGATCTGTCGAA
Organism: Puniceicoccales bacterium; assembly: GCA_031267435.1. Lineage (GTDB taxonomy): Bacteria > Verrucomicrobiota > Verrucomicrobiia > Opitutales > LL51 > LL51. The sequence goes on from JAIRZB010000001.1 coordinate 4,030, forward strand.
ATCTATGGAATTCATCCTTCAACATTCGGATTGAATAGATGAAATTTATGGATATCCAAATAGATGCCAATGAAGAATTTCACAACGGTAATAAGTATGCTGGTAGAATTTGCTTATTCCCGTTAAATGAATTAAACCAATTGTCCTATTCTTCAATTTCTGCACTAACTAAACCCTGTTCGCGGAGGGTATCCATGATACGTGCAGCGCGATTGTAACCGATTTTCAATTTACGTTGTAAAAAAGATGTCGATGCTCGATCGTTCGTGCGGATAATCTCCAATGCGCGGGGTATCAGGTCGTCGTCCCATTTTTCACCATTTTCAGATCCTGGCCCAGAGTCGTTTTCGATCTGTTCTTGGACAGATTCCTCAAATTTTGGGCCCCCATTTTTTTGATAAAGGTAGTCGACAATGCCATTAATTTCATCATCGGAAACGAGAGCTCCTTGGGCGCGGAGCAAACCCGATGCTCCCGGCGGAGAAAAAAGCATATCACCTTGACCGAGAAGCGCTTCCGCTCCGCCCATATCCAAAATCGTTCGACTATCCACCTTCGAAGATACTTTAAATGCAATGCGGCAGGGCAAATTGGCTTTAATGATGCCCGTAATGACGTTTACCGATGGACGTTGTGTTGCCAAAATGAGGTGGATACCTGCCGCGCGGGCTAGCTGTGCAAGCCGTGCAATATTTGTTTCGATATCTCCGGGGGCGACCATCATGAGATCCGCTAATTCGTCGATAATACAAACGATATAGGGAAATTTTTGGTATTCCATTTCGTCTCCTTTGTCGATTTTTTGTAAATCTTCTAATTTTATATTATAGTTAGCAATGTTGCGTACGCCTGCTTTGGCGAAAGTCTGGTAGCGTAATTCCATCTCTCCGATAAGCCATTTTAGTGCACTGGGTACTTTTTTAGGGTCAGTTACAACCGGAACGAGCATGTGGGGCAATCGGTTGTAATTTTGCATTTCAACAATTTTGGGATCAACCATGATAAAACGCAAATCTTCGGGCGAGGCGTGGTAAAGTAAAGAGGCAATGATCGCATTGATGCATACCGTTTTCCCGGAACCCGTTGCGCCAGCGATGAGGAGATGAGGCATTTTAGCGAGGTCATAGATCATGGGATCGCCCGTAACGCTGCGACCCAAAACGATCGGAATTGCCGCCGTTGATTCCGCCCATGTTTTCGATTCCAAAATTTCGCGTAGGTGAACACTTGCCGGATCTCTATTCGGCAACTCGACGCCCACACAACTCTTTCCGGGAACCGGCGCAATAATGCGTACCGATTTTGCCGCTAAACCTAGGGCAATGTTTTTGTCCAAATTAGCAATTTTTTCGACGCGAATTCCTGCATCTGGCGCTACCTCGTAGCGCGTGATAACGGGGCCCTTGTGAATTTCTCCCGGTGTAACATGTACGCTAAATTGTGCCAAAACTTCAACTAATTTTTGTGCAACCTGCTCACAATTTTCTCGACTATTACCTGCGTTTTTAGAAGGATTAAGTAAATTGATCTCCGGGAAAATGTAACCCGAATCGCGTTTTTTAAACGTTATATTGGTTTTATCAATACTTGTTTCTTCAAAAATTTGAATGCTAGTTAATTTTTGAGGTGAGTTTTTAGCGGAATTTATCGCTTTAGTTTCATGGACTTTTTGTTCAACTTCCAAATCAAATTGCTCGGAAAAATTCTGATGTTTCGAAGGATTTCTGTGAAATATTTTGTAGATTAGTTTGAAAAATAAATAGAAATATTTGATGATTTTTTTTATAAAGTTTCCCAGTAATGCATTGCCGTAGAGAAAAATTTGAAGTGAAAGGATACTGGAGATAATCAATATCGTCCCTAATTTACCAAATAACGGTAGGAATGCGCGTTCCAGAAGAAGTGTACCTGCGATGCCTCCTAGCCCAGCCGACAGGGAAGGAAAGGGTGGCAACTTGAGAAATTTTTGGAGCCAACTGAAAAAAATTGTGATGAAAAAAGTAAAGCCGACGAAAAAAAATATATGCCAGAAGGAAAATTTCTTTGGAAATGCGCATGCGTAAAAAAGTAAAAAAGAAATAAGTGGAAGCAGTGTCGTCGCACCACCAAAGATGCGAAATAACCAGAATGCAATCGCCGATCCGAATGTTCCCATAAGATTATTTGATTCAATATTACAATTCGTTGTCATCAAATGACTCTGTTGCGGAGAAAAATCGAAAAGTGCAATCGCAAGTAGTATCGTGCAGATTGCCATGCATAGACTGAAAATGATTCGCTTTTTTATTGACATATTAAACACTGCATGAAGCATACCGAACATTTTCTTTAACTACAATAAAAATCTGAAAATAGCAAAAATTTTCTTGATCGGTCGACGGATATTTTTTCGCTAAGCCTATTGGGGAATTAGCTCAGTTGGTTAGAGCGTTTGCATGACACGCAAAAGGTCACCGGTTCGAACCCAGTATCTCCCACCACATTCAATGAATTATAGGTTCGCACTTGACCACAGGGCTCGTTGACCCAGAGGGCTCCGCCCTCTGGACTCCCGCACGGAGGTTTGTTCCATGGGCCCTGCCCTTGGGGATCCCAGCCAGGGGATCCATCCCCTGGGACCTGGATACGGCCGGTGCCACGGGCAGGATGCCCAAAGTACCGGCCGATCGGGGGCCTAAGTTGACCCTGCGGCCAAACCATGCGAAAATTTTGCATGGTTTGGCCGTTGACCGAGGTCAAGGAGTCTGTGACTCCTTGCGGGAGTCAGAGGGCAGAGCTCTCTGGGGAAGCCTCCTTGCGAGGTCACGGGGCGGAGGCCTGACCTAGGGGCTACTTGCCCCTAGGAACCCCAGCCAGGAAATACCATTCCCTGGACCCGGATACCGGGCGTTGCCCGGGGGAGCCAAAGTCCTGCCCTGCGGCCCACCCAAGGGAAACTTCCCATGGGTGGGCCGATAAAGACGGTCAAGGAGTCCACGACTCCTTGCGGGGTTACGGGGCGGAGGCCTGTGGCGGCAACCTCCTTGCAGAATTCTTGCCATAGGGTGAAATTTTCGACGCACTGCTTGCTTCCACCCCTATTTTTCAGCCTTGAAGGAGAACTCAGCGTTGTCAAGGTGTTTTTAGGGGAATGTTTGCGTTTTTCGGAAAATATTCGCTTCTTTTACCTTAGTGTGGGCATGTTGGTAAAAATATGCTAACGGAAAAAACAAATAAATCGGAGATCGGCTTGAGTCGCGGCTTTTGACGTGCCGGTTGCTCTCACTCTTATTTTTCAGCCTTGGAGGGGAACTCAGCATTGTCAAGATGTTTTTGGGGAAAATGTTTTCATGAAAAATCCCTTTGGAATGAACATTAAATGACAAAAAACGACTGTAATTGAAGTTTTCCAACGCGCCGGTTGTTCCCACCCTTATCTTTCAGCCTTGGACGACTTACCTGCACTGTCAAGTGTTTTTTTTTAATATTTACGTTGTTGGTGAAAGGCCTAAGGCGGACCAATCGGAGGGGGATTTTTTTGATGTGCCGGTTGTTCCCGTCCTTACTTTTTAGCCTTGGGAGGGAACTCGGCATTGTCAAGCAATTTTCATGGGAATGTTTGTTTTTTGTCTTCTGGAAAGCGTTTTCATCTTTCATTTTCTGGAGAATGTGTCTGGAGTGGTGCGGACTGCCGCAAGGAGCGGCGAGAGTTCGAGTAAAAATATGCTAACGGAAAAACAAATCAGGAACCAATCTTGGGTCACGGCTTTTTGGCGCACCGCTTGCTCCCACCCTTGTCTTTCAGCCTCGGACGGCTTACCTGCACTGTCAAGTGTGTTTTTTTTAATATTTACGTTGTTGGTGAAGGACTTAAGACGAACCAATCGGAGGGGGATTTTTCTGACGCGTCGGTTGCTCCTACCCTTGCCTTTCATTCTTGGAGGATTTTACCGTCTTGTCAAATGGATATACTAACGGAAAAACAAATCAGGAACCGATCTTGGGTCGCGGTTTTTCAACATGCCGCTTGTTTCCGCCCTTGAACGATTTACTTACACTGTCAAGTGTGTTTTTTGATATTTACGTTGTTGGTGAAAGGCCTAGGGCGAACCAATTGGAGGGGGATTTTTTTGACATGCCAACTGCTTCCTCCCTTCGTCGCCTAGCTTTGGAAGAGAACTCAGCATTGTCAAGCAATTTTTAGGGGAATGTTTGTTTTTTCAGGAAATATTCGCTTATTTTACCTTAGTGTGGGCGCTCGAGTAAAAATATACTAACGGAAAAACAAATCAGGAACCAATCTTGGGTCGCGGTTTTCTGACGCGTCATTCGTTCCCACCCTTACCTTTCAGCCTTGGACGAGAACTCAGCGTTGTCAAGATGTTTTTATGAAAAATATTTTTATGAAAGATCCCTCTGGGGGTGAATATTAAACGACAAAAAACCAACTGTAATTGAAGGCTTTTGACGCGCCAGTTGCCCTCGCTCTTCACCTTTCAGCCTTGAGGAAAAACGAATATTGTCAAGTGTTTTCGCAGAAATGTTTACGTTTTTCCGTCTTTCGATGGGGCGTATTTTAGGGTGAAATTGATCGGACTATTTTTCTGAAAGATGCGTCCCAGATCGGCATGGGCTGTAATGGGGGGGCTTTTAACGCGTCGGCTGCTTCCGCCCTTCACTTTTTGATTTTGGGGAAAACCGAATATTGTCAAGATATTTTCGCGGAAATATTTTCCTCTTTCATTTTCTGAGAGATTTTTTTGAGGGATATGTTCCGGGTCGGCACAGGCTGTTGC
>JAIRZB010000044.1 GCA_031267435.1 Puniceicoccales bacterium
TATAATCTTGCGTACGTGTATCTAGGAAGTGAGGCAGAAAATGGGAAAGAAGATTAATATAGTTTGGAAAATATTTTTACAATATATCCTTTGGTGTGGTATTTTTTGTGTACAATTCATAGAAGGAGCTGTAAGCTCCGTTACGTTATCGGAACTTTCAGACGAAAGAGGAGGCGAACTATTGGGTGGTGCTATGGTAGCTTTTAACGAAAATTGTAATGTTTTGGAATGCGAAGGAATAAAATATGTTAATTGGTTTTTTCCTATTAACACTTTGGCAGGGTATCAACATTTTTTTGATGTTTACTGCCGCAAAGTAAATTTAGCCTCAGGAAATTTTTTAGCAGAAATATTAAGCGGAGAACAAGGAAGTATAGATGCACAAAGAAATTTCTTGAAGAACTATATAACAGGTGTTCAAAATTATCTTACAAACATGTCAAGATTTTACCAAGAGGACAGCCCGTGGAAGAGACAAAAAGAGGTGGCTTTAGGTTTTTTGGGGGCAATTGCTGGTCGAATAAATGTGGCGTCAACAGTTGAGCAATTAGATGCTGAAAGGTCGAAGCTAAGGGGTGCAGGGAATGTTTGGCCGTGTATGCACACGGAACCGATTTGTGTTTATGATAAGTGGAATGGACATAATGTGGTATTTTTGGGAAATCCTGTCCATATGCGTTCCTACTTGGAGCCGTGTTCTAACTGGAATTGTTTAGAGATGCTGGAAGAGATTGCCAGACAAACAGGGAAAAATATTAATTTTGGACACTATCATTGAAAAATAAACAATTTTTAGGAAGGATGGATTTTTCCGAAAATATTTTAAAAGACGGAAATCTCTAGGATTGATTTTTGTGGAGCAGATGCTAATTATCCCGACATGGCACTGCACATCATTAATCACCCCATTGCAGAACACGTTTTAACCAATCTGCGGGATCGAAAAACAACGCAGGCCGAATATCACACACTTTGTCGAAGAATTGGAACGATTCTTTTTACGAAAGCATTTGAAAATCTGGCCCTGGAATCGACAACCGTAACCACGCCGCTCTGCAATTGTGAAGGTAAAATCTTGGCTAGTGATGTCGTTTTGATTCCGATTCTACGTGCCGGGTTTGCATTGCTTACACCGGCATTAGAACTGCTACCGGATGCGATAGTGGGCTATTTCGGCCTCCAACGCAACGGGGAAGCTAAAGTTGAATGCTATTACCAAAAATTGCCGCCTGTAACCGATATGGATGTTTTTATCTTGGATCCCATGTTAGCAACGGGTAATTCTGCACATTTTGCTATCCGAATGCTACAAAACTTCCAGCCCAAATCAATTAATTTTGTTTCGATTCTTGGAGCACCGGAAGGCATTCGACGGATCATGGATGAATTTCCCTTAGTAAATATTTTTACGATTGCGATGGACAAAGAACTCAATGAAAAAAATTTTATCGTTCCCGGTCTAGGCGACTTTGGCGATCGCTTCCACGGAACACTATGAAAGGACGATTTTCGAATCCCTGAAATATTATCAAAAATACTACATTCTAGTTTCTTGGCAAAAATTACTTGATAACGGTATGGTTTCATATTGTTATTTTTTTATGATTAAGTCATTTGCAAAGTATTTATCATGGGAGTGGTTTTTTTTGTAGTAAGACATTCGCGGCGGTATCAATGGACCCAAGTCCCATGGAAAGCCTACGAAACCCACAAATGACATCATTTTTACGGACAATGGTTAATTTGATCGTATGGGGGGTAGGTTTCACTCCAGTATTTTCAGGGAATCCCATCGATTCTGCCGTATTAGTGTATTTCCGTTGGAAGCCGTATTCTAGGAATGAAAAAATCGTGAAAATTTGACTACAAGGAAATGCTCAGCAATGTAGCTACGGAATTGGGGCATGACATTCATTTTTTCTTTTACAAATGAGCATTTTAATTTTTTATTGAAGGCGTCTCTATTTTTTATTTAAGGTTTGGTGGTATGTATTTACAATACCACTGTGAAGCAAATTCATTTTCAACAAAATAATCGAAGAATTGCCATTTTAGGGATTTTTTTCTTGTTGGTATTTCTATTCTTAACCTGTGGATTATTTTACCGCCAAATCGCTCAATACGATTATTTTTGCCAAAAGGAAAAGCGTCAAAATCAGCGACGTATCATTCTGCCCGCACCCCGCGGTGATATCTACGACCGCAATGGAAATTTGCTCGTCTGTAATAACCCTTCCTTTGATTTGCAGCTCTATTTTGATGACATTCGTATCGAAGTTCGCCGAGAATACGCCCGTTTGCTAAAAGAATTGCGCACGAAAAAAAAACCGGCCGACCGTAACTTACTGCAAAGACAGGCACGGCAAAATATCGTCGAAAAATATCTCAAAATAGCCAATACGATCACCGGTCGCCATGCTACCATCGATGTAAAATCTTTGGAACGGCACTACCGCGAATCGCTTCTTCTTCCCATTACAATTTTGTCGGACCTCTCTACCAAAGAATATATCCGCCTCGTTGACCATTTGCCTTCCCAGTCTCCACTCTATATCGCCACAAATTATTATCGATTTTATCCCTACCAATCCGCAGCGTGCCACGTGCTAGGCTATGTGAGTTCTGACATCGAAACATCCCATGCCAGTTCCTTGAAAACTTTCCAATTTATCGGAAAAACAGGCAAGGCAGGCATTGAGCTTTCCCAAAATCAAGTTCTATCCGGCAGCTGCGGAGAGCAAATTTTTTCCGTCGATCCCTCCGGGTTTCGTGCCGAGTGTATCCAGGAAAAATATCCCCAAAAAGGCCATGATTGCACTTTAAGCATTGATATTAATCTACAAATAGTCGTAGAACGTGCCCTTGAAAACAAATTCGGTAGCGCCATCGTTCTCGATGTTTGTTCCGGTGAAATTCTTGCTATGGCGAGTAAACCGGACTACGATGTTAACCTTTTGAGTCCCAAAATTACCTCGGAAGCTTACCAAAAAATTACAAACAGCGGAGCCTGGCTTAATCGTGCTTTCCAAGGCGTTTACCCGCCCGCTTCTACATTTAAAATTATTTCAACGATCGCATTTTTGCGCCATGGAATGGCTTCCTGGGATAGAACCGATAGCATCGAATGTTCCGGAAAAACAAAAATCGGTCCCCGTATTTTTAATTGCGACCACTCCACGGCCCACGGTACCGTATCCCTCCAATCTGCTATTGAAAAAAGCTGTAATGTTTACTTTTATCTTCGGAGCCAAGATTGTGGTATCGAAAAAATTGCCGAAGAAGCAAAACGTTTCCATCTTGATCAAAAAACGAATATTGAACTTCCCTTTGAAACGAATCGTATGACAATTCCTTCTCCCGATTGGAAAGAAAAGAAAGGCTACGGCAAATGGTTTTCCGGTGATACAGCAAATACATCTATCGGGCAGGGATATGTACTCGTTTCCCCTCTACAAATGGCCTGTTTTACGGCGAGCCTTGCCAAAAATCGTACCCAAACTATTCCCTATATTTTATACGACCCTCGACATAGTCAAAATGATGCAAAAAAAATTGGCCTTTCATCCGATGATTACGGAGAACTTGTACAAACACTTCAACGGGTAATCGATTCGGGAACAGGACGTTTAGCCAGTTTGGACCATGTAACACTAGCGGGTAAAAGTGGTACGGCACAGGTTTGGGAACACGGAAAAAAACAAAATGTGGCGTGGTTTATCGGATTTGCCCCCACTGAAAATCCCAAAATTGCTATCGCCATTGCCATCCAGGAACAATCAAAATACGACAATTATTACGGAGGGAAAACGGCCGCTCCCATTGCTCGCCAAATTCTAAACTTTTATTTTAAAGAAGAGAAATTAGCCAGAGGGCTCCGCCCTCTGGACTCCCGCAAGGAGTCACG
>JAIRZB010000070.1 GCA_031267435.1 Puniceicoccales bacterium
CAAGTGCGCCCCCCCCCCCGCGGCCCGCCGGGGGGGGGGGGCCGGGGCCCCTTGGGCGGCCGGTACCCCGAGCGAAGGCCCGTGGTACCGGCCGCATCCAGGTCCAGGGAATGGATTCCCTGGCAAGGGGTTGCAAGGGGAAGGATTCTCCTTGCCCTGGCGGGGATTCTAAGGGCGCGCAGTCCTTAGCGCAGTTTGTATCCAGGAAATGACATCATTTTGAGGATCAACCGATAGTAGTCGACGTAATTCCTCCCCATCGTTTTGGGCCTGCATTAAAATTTCTGGATCATTTAAGCAATTGCGCAGTGCATGGCAAATTAATTTCGGTTTCGCCGAAAATTGTAAAAATTCCCGTGCCGATTCTCGATTTAAAAGAATATTTGCGATATGTAAAAATTTCACCTTCGCCAACAATTTTGCCAATCCATAGGTCACGGTACTAGCCTTGTAAACAATCACACTGGGGATACCTGCAAGCGCGCAGTTAAGAGCCATGGTCCCTGAGCTCATTAACGATGCGCGTGCCGATAGCGTACAGGTTCCACTGCGCACAAAAGAAATGGAAATATTTTTATGTTTTTTATAAATATTCTGCAAAATTTCCAAAATATCCTCATCGGGATAAATGGCAACTAAATCATATATTTCGCCAAATTTTTTTATTTGATTTACGGCGCCAAGCATGATAGGAAAAATTTTTTTTACGGCGATTTTTCGGCTTCCAGGCAATAGGAGGATTGGACCATTGGGATTGTAATTGACTGGCAATGCATAGTCTTCGCCCAGAAATGGATGACCTAAAAACTGCACATCGAGGTTGGTATCCTTATAATATATTTTTTCAAATGGAAAAATTGTTCCAAGTGAATCGATATATTTTGCGATAACAAAACGGCGCTTCGCTTTCCATGCCCAAATTTGAGGACTAATATAGTGATAAAGTTTTATATTTCCGCCGGCTTTATGGCTGATACCTCGCCGATATAATTCCTTCGCAATACGTAAATTCAGTCCTGGAAAATCGATGAAACAGATGACTTTGGGACGATATTTTTCGACCCAATCACAGGTTATTTTTAAAAATTTTGAAAAAAATTGAATGTTATATAAAACCTCCGCCATGCCAACAACCGAAAATTCCACCAAATTGAAAAGAAAATCGACGCCCGTTCGCTCTAAATTATCGCCACCAATCGCACAAATATTGCATTGGGGGCATTCCGCTTTTAATTTTTTAATAAATGTTGCACCATGTTCATCTCCGGAATATTCACCAGCAATTACCAATAGATCAAGAGACTCTACTGCTGCTTCATTAAATATAATCCTCCGCATATTATCCATTAAAGCGAAAAATAATCACATCGCCATCCTTAACTTCGTATTCTTTACCTTCGAGGTGATATTTCCCCGCATTTTTCGCTGCCGATAATGACCCCGCGGCCACCAAATCCTCACAATTTACCACCTCCGCTTTGATAAATCCGTGTTCAAAATCACTATGAATAATACCGGCACATTGGGGTGCTTTCATTCCAACTTTGAAGGTCCAAGCGTGCACTTCCATTTCACCGGCCGTAAAATAGGAAGCCAACCCTAGGAGGCGATAGGTCGCTTGAATCAAATGCGATACACCGCTATCTTGGATGCCAAAATCGGATAAATAGGCCTTCGCTTCATCCGGAGAAAAATCAATCAAATCCGATTCCAATTGGGCACAAATAATGCAATGTTCCGCATGGTGTGTCGATCGCACATAGGTTTTAACACACTCCACAAATGGATTCCCTCCAGCGATTTCATTTTCCGACACATTGCATGCATAGATCACCGGTTTGGAAGAAAGTAGATTAAGCGATTTCAACAAAATTTTTTCTTCGTCGCCCATTTCCAATGTGCTGGCCGGATTACCTTCGTCGAGGTGGTTTTGCAGGCGCCGCAGTAATTCAACAACTCTAACGGCCTCCGTGTCATTGGTTCGCGATTTTTTGATATTCTTGTTGAGCTGGTTTTCAATGGATTGTAAATCCGATAAAATGAGTTCCGTATTAATAATTTCGATGTCGCGAATTGGATCAATACTCCCAGAACTATGAACAATGTCGCCATTTTCAAAGCAGCGTACCACATGAATAATTGCATCGACCTCCCGAATATTCGCCAAAAATTTATTGCCGAGACCTTCGCCACGATTCGCACCGGCTACGAGACCCGCGATATCAACAATTTCGATCGCCGCAGGAACTAATTTTTCCGTCCTAGCGATGGGTTTTAAAGCCTCCAAACGCCCATCGGGAACCTCGACAATGCCCACATTGGGATCGATGGTACAAAATGGATAATTTTCCGCCTGGGCCTTACGGGTGTGTGTTAGCGCATTAAACAATGTGCTTTTCCCCACATTCGGCAATCCAACAATTCCTGCCTGCAACATGGTTTAATGGTAAAAGAAGTCCCACAAATTTCGCAAGAATTTATCGCTCGAATCGCTGAAATTTATGAAATCTTCTAACATTTTATAGTAAAATTATTTACACAAAGACGAATTTCATTTACCAATTGATTGCATTTTTTATACTCAGACTCCTAATGAGCGGCCCAATTAATATTGGAAATAGAGATTCTGTAAATTTTAACTATCTCACCGGCAATGCAGGAAAAGGAGAAATTGAAGCTAAGCTGCATCTCAGTAATGGAAAAAAATACACAATTAAAATGAATGTAAAAAGCAGGGCAATCCCTATGGATATGACGAATAAATTTTCCCCTTTCACTAGCGAAAAAGGAGCAATGCGGAAACTAGCCAGCGGAGCAACCCTTTCCACCGCTGAAGCCCGAAAAGCATTCCAAGGTCTCGCTAAACTTTTCCAAAGCAGCACCCAGTCCCAAGCAAAAACTGAAATTGTACAATCCATGATGGATAAATCAGTTTTACAAGATACTTCCGATATAGGTCTTGCCTCCATTTGCGGTCCTGATCAATTAAAGAAAGTTTACGAACAAAGAGATCAAGCGATTTTTTCTGCTGAAAATGCTCGACATTATGGAGAACTCATGGGAGCTATTTTCGAAAAAGCATTGAACGATTCTCAACCCCAGATTCTTAAAAACAAAATCTCGGAATTACAAACAATTATTGCCGGAAAATTGAGTTCATATTCCAATGGTGAAATTTCCAAGGAAAAATTTTTAAATTGTGTTATAGCGATGAAAAAAGCCGTTATCCAGCAATTGGATCAATTGCTTGGGAAAGGACAAGGGGCAAAATGCTTTAGGCAGTATTACCCTAAGGTTACGAGTGAAAGTACGAAAACTTGGACGACTTTTTCGCAAACATTCGATTTAGTTGACAGAGAGGGAAATCAGGCAGCCGTTACTGCTTCCCTAAAACCCGCGAACCAAATGGGATGTTTTTCCTATTTAGGAGGACCAGAACAACCAAAGGGCGTATCCTCACTGGAACGTACCACGGAACATGCCATGAATCTGTGGGAAACAGAAATTAAATCTGAGCAATCAGGAAAACCATTATTTCAGGCTATTCGCCATGGGTGTACGAGAGGTCAAGAAAATGCAAGTAGGGAAATTCTGGTAGCCTGTTTAGCTCAAAAAATTGGAATGGAAGACTTAAAGAATAATCCCGGAACACGGGAACAGCCCATTCCATTGCAATTGGCTAATATACAGCTTATGACGCCCGGAGGGAGATTAATTGATGTTAGTACGGATGGATCTTGCCTCAAAAACAAATGGATGCTTTTCGAGCTTTGGGTGAGCAGGAACAACCCATAGAATTGAAAATTCCCGCACCGGATGGAGATAGCGTTTATGTGAAATTAGAACCACCTTTATTATTCAATTTCGGAGCAAATTTACAGCAATTTAATCCTACGCTACATAGAGTATTGGCCAAAGATATGTCGAAGCAAAACGCTACAAGTATGGGGAAATTATTGGGCAATAGCACCGAAATTGTTCAAAAAAATTTCGATCCCCATAACATTAATTTGGAAAAGGAAAAAACAACTTTTCCCGAGGGCTCTTGCGTGGGAAAATTCTTAGTGTCAAATGCTTCGGATGAGGATAAAAAAGTTGTCGTTCAACTGGCACACCAAATTGCAGATATATGGCAATCTAGCAGGTATGCAACCGATGAAACCGAACCCTATGCCATCCAATCGCGCATAGCATTATTGACCTATAAATTGGGCCTATCGACAACCTTTAATTGCAAAAGCGGAAAAGACAGAACCGGTGTAGCGAACATAGAAATTAACAATTTGGCAACGGAAATTGAAATAAATGGAGGGATTGTTCCACGGCCATATCATAATCTAGGTGACCGCGAAAGGTTTAATTTGAATAAAATAGTAAATAGTGGCGGAGCTAATCATGTTACCAAAGCATGCAATGGGCTTTGTGGGTTAAAAATTGTCGATTCTTTTGGTCTTTTCCAATTTTCAGGAGTAAAAAATCGAATGGGAGATGTTACAGGAGCTTCAAGTCAATCCAACGGCTAATCTCGCTCTTATTTAAGGTCAATCCCAATTTAGAAAAAATTTTATGACCTTCGCCTCAATGGCCGATCCTTTTCATTTTTCTAGACTATTAAAATAGACCCCGTACGACACCTATTCTTCGACGCTTACAATCTCAGTCCAGTCGTCCCCAACAAAAAATCCTAACTCACCGTGCTCAATAAACTTTTCTTTGAGTAATTGGGTAACCAACCGTATTTCCTCATTCTGAACCTCTTTAGGATTGTCGCCCTCAACCCTACGAATAAACATATTTTCCGGTAAATCATAGGATTCACCATTGCGTATAAAAGAACGCTTGTATCCTAACATCCGCAATACATGGTGTATTTTTCCATTATTTTCTTCCGAGTTGTGAAAAATAGTTACCAAAAAATTTCTCAAATCTTCCATAAGTTTAATTGCCGTATGTCAGTAAGTTATTTATAAAAAATAGTTCCGCTTGTAAAACATTTTCTACGAATATCTGAAGATTGTATTTCTTTCGATGCCAATCAACTCTATAATTCTAATCTGTGATTTATTTTTATTGAAAAAAAATTGTAATTCAAGAATTAGTGCGCTCGTCGAATGCTGCCATGGCAAAAATTTAAGGAACTTTGTTCCTTTCAGGTATGGAATAAAATTCCATACCCTATGCGTTTTACGCATAATTTTTGCCACAAAAACCGCAAAGCCACAAAAATCCGTAAAAAACATTTCAATATCGGCACAATTTCCAACACATTCCCATTCCTAAAATTTGTAGTAAAATATTAGGAATCCAAAGCAGTAAATCCGGATGAACATGGGGCTGTGTCCTCAAAAACGCTAGAACCATCATTACCAAATAATATCCTAAACAAAGCAATAGAGCAATGGCAACATTTATCGACGTTTCCTTGCGATTTAGCTTTATCGATAGTGGAATCGTCACCGACACGAGTGCTAAAATCGCAAAGGCAATTGCACTTTTCATCTGCATCTCTACCTGCACTTCCATGTGTTTTGCCCAATCGTGATTTTTTATGCTTTGTTTGCGCAATGTTAGCATTTCCTCCAGCGTCATATGGCGAATTTTTTTTTGCATGCGTGCTTCTTTAAAAATATTACCCAGTGGCAAATCAAGTGAAAATCTTTCAAAAGCAATTAGTGGCGTAGTTTTTTCTCGTTCCAGTTGTTTTTCGACGGTTCCTTCTAACAGTGTCAAAACCAAAGTATTTTTCTGTGCGTCATATCCCAGGGTTCCCATTTTTGCCTGTATGTATGTCGCAACCCGTTCCCGCTTGTCAAGTTCCCAAATGTGAAAATTATTTAGGCGCTTCTGATCTAAGCTTTTCACAAAAATAATGTAGCCGGGAAAATCTCGAATAAATTTCTGAGGTGTTATAAAGCGCAATGGATCTTCACGAATGATATTTTGTAACTTACTTTTAACGCTAGAAATCGCTCGGGGGGCATAGTGAAAATTAATTACCAATGACAGCAAAACCCCACAGCTCGCTAAAAATAAAATTGGTAAAAATATTTTAAGTGGACTGATGCCAGAACTTTTTAACGCAATAAATTCATTATCCGCAGACACTTCGCCCATGGTTAGCAGTGTTGCTACGACAAAACCGAAAGGAAGTGCATAGGAAACCATCGATGGCACTAGCGTGACTACCAAAAAAAAACAATTACTCAGTGACAATTTTCCGCTAGCTAGAAAATTCATCATGTTTTTCATGACATTCCCTACTACAAGTAGGGCGGCCAAAAACAACACCGCAACCCCTAAGTAAAACAAAAATTGCCTCGATATATACTGATAAAGCAGTTTCACACGTCTTTTGCGATAAGTATGTTTTTAAGATCTCACCGTCAAATACGAGAAAATATTACAATGGCCAAAAGAATTCCTAAGGGCTGCGCGCCCTTAGAATCCCCGCCAGGGCAAGGGGAATCCTTCCCCTTGCAACCCCTTGCCAGGGGATCCATCCCCTGGACCTGGATACGGCCGGTACCACGGGCAT
>JAIRZB010000088.1 GCA_031267435.1 Puniceicoccales bacterium
TGGCTCTTCCTTTTGTACTTTGGCAACAACTTCTTGCATGCCGGCTAATTCGATTTGAATCAAACATATGCCTTCGATTTCCTGGTCCGAAAATTTGTCGACCATGCGATAATACCTTCTTTCCCTTGTAAATAAAATTATGTGTGAAAATTTTCTCCCATATTGTCCTCTCTGAAAAAATATCTCCCATCCTATGATTGACAGGTTAATAATTCGCTCCCCTGTTGGACGCAAACTTTGTGCACCCGTGGAGGCTTTGCCTCCTAATTTTTTTTCAAAAAATTTTGCGGTTTCACCGCAAACGGGTGCACAAAACACAAATTCCTACCTCCAATTACCTCACAATATAACGACATCACTATCTTCATTCTTTACGGAAACTTCATCTTCCACGGAAATACGCTGAGATGGTTGGGAATAACGCTGAGGTGGCTGGGAATAGCCAGCTTCCGAATCATTTTCAGATGTTGCATCAAAGTTCTTCACATTACCAACTTCCAAAGGAATTTCCAAAGACGAAAATCCATCGGCATGAACAAATAGTGTTCCCTGCCCTGATTCCTCGGTGGCCGCAATATTCACGCTTACCGTTCTTGCGCCGGACTCAATATACACTTCCGGCATTATAATACAATCTGGAATATCGGTCATGACATCAAGTTTCACGCCATTTATTGGAGCCGGATGATCGAGCATAAAAACAACGCGCTGACCTTCACCGTTAGCCAAACGAATAAAACCCGTACTGCAACGCAGCATTGATTCATCCACAAAAAATGTTCCCGCAACCAATTCCTTTCGATTTGCCTTCGGACATAGCAAACATACTTCGTATTCCGCATCGCATTTCACGGCTGGAACACTAAATTCAATGGCTCCAGTAGATCGCCAGTTTGCCTGTACCATATATTTTCCAAAACGTACCCTATCGGCCTGCGTCAAACCGTGGCCAAGGATATTTACCGATGTACCGACCGGTCCACGGCTCGGAATCACCATTACAACACACTTAGGTACAATCTCCATATAAAACAAATCGGATTTTATGACCTTTTCCTGCGTATTGCCATTTCGATTTCTTCTGTAAGCTAATTCAATGTAGTAGGGAATTTTACCAGTGTCATGGAAGCAATAGTCACATCCATATGTGCTATCGGAAAGTTTTTCCATTTTATGTCTTTCGCCATTAACGACCACGTAGGCCTCGATACTTTTACACGTAACATTGCCACCAGTACCGCGGATGGTTATGACGATTGGATAGATGCTCGACTGATTTTGAGGCATCATCTTTGGCGTCAGATTGCAGATATTTTCCTTGCCACAGCCAGCCAAAAACAACGTACCCGCCATAAAAAAAGTTTTTGTGATTCGCAATAATAAATTCATATTGTCGGTAACATAGTTATGAACTAATGAATAGGCAAGAAAAAGTTTATACACCATTAGGTTTATATGTACATGTGCCATTTTGTATAGCAAAATGTGACTATTGTGCTTTTTATAAGGAATCGCCGTCCCGTCAAAATCTCGAGCGCTATCTTCGCGCGTTGCTCCTAGAGATGAAAACTATTCACGACAAACGTGCCTTTGATACGATTTATTTCGGCGGAGGAACTCCGGGAATTTTATCCCCCAAGGCCATCGATCAAATTATCGAAATACTGCATACCAAGATGTATAAACTTCCCGTGGAATGGACCGTGGAAATCGCACCTCATACGATCAGCGTCGAAAAATTACAGCATTGGAAAGCTGCCGGTGTCAATCGTATTTCGATGGGCATACAGAGTTTCGATGAAGCAACGCTGCGGACGCTTGGCCGCAAACAAACTCTCCAGCAAATTTTTCATGCCTATGAGCTTGTTCGTTCGGCAGGGTTCAGTAACGTAGCCATTGATCTTATTTTTTCTGTACCGGGCCAAACCAACGAACAATTACTCAACGATTTATCGATGGCAATCACCCTCAATCCGGAACACATTTCAACCTATTGTCTTTCCTACGAAAATGATACGGCATTAAAAAATAAATTCGGCGATGGTTCCGATGAAAGTCGCGACCGTGATTTTTACGAAACGGTCTGTGCATTTTTCGAAGCCAATGGCTATAAACAATATGAAATTTCCAATTTTTGCAAATCGGGCTATGCATCCCTACACAATCGCAATACCTGGCTTATGCACGAGTGGATTGGAATTGGGCCATCGGCGAGCAGCCAATATCGCGGACTACGCTATACCAATATTACTGCTTTGGAGCACTGGGCAAATGGAATCGAAGGCAATAGTCCCAAACGAACGGATATCATAGAATTAGATCCCAAAATACTAGCCATCGATGAAATTATTTTCGGCCTACGGATGAACGAAGGCGTAGATATGGCAAAAAATCCATATGATAACCAACTCTCCTCTTTTTTTCAGGACCTATGCGATGAAGCATTACTGATTCGAGAGGATTCAAAAATTCGACTGACGCACCGGGGCCGCCTCCTCTGCGATGCCATTAGTAAGGAAATTTTTAATATTTTGTAGTAAATAATTTTGACCTTTTCATTTATTTTCATAATCTAACTCCCATGGACATATTTACAAAAATAAGCCTATTTAGCAGTATCGGGATAATCAGTAGTGGTATTTTCTTACCAGAAAGTAAAGCTTTATATGAGAAAATAGAAGAAGTAGAGAAAAAAGTAAAAACAAGATCAAGAAATTTCACGCCAGTAAATGGTGAGATCTCCATAGGTGGATTGAATTATGAAATATCTTCCCAAATGGACGGAAATGAAAGAATTACGACTATCACTCCATTCCTTGGCGAGACCCAATTATCAATAAGTAAAGAATTCAGAAAAGATAAAAAAGATTTCGGGACCAAAACCCCAGGAATTGATCAAAAATTGAACCAACTGATTATTAATAGTAATAAAGTTATAGCTAAAGACAACACGTTTTCGCCAGATGCGAGAGCAGCTGCCATAGGAAGATTAGACGCATTTTACGTATC
>JAIRZB010000034.1 GCA_031267435.1 Puniceicoccales bacterium
CGCCCGCCACCCGGGGCACCCCCCGTTGGGGCGGCCCGACCAAGGAACCTTGCCCCGCCCCGCGGCGTAGCCGCGGGCGGGGCAACTAGGTTGACCGTTGCGGCCAAACCATGCGAAACTTCGCATGGTTTGGCCGCTGAACGAGGTCAAGGAGTCCGTGACTCCTTGCGGGGTATGGGGCAGAGCCCCATAGCTAGCCTCCTTGCGGGAGTCCAGAGGGCGGAGCCCTCTGGCAGAACCAGGGCTAAACCTTGCAATCTTTCGACAATATCGATGGCCGAAGGGCGTTCATTGGGATCGAGCGATGACATTGCGCTGATTAGTTGAATGAATTGATCGAGGGCCGGTGGCGGGTAACTTTTGCCCGTAGCGTCGCACATTATTTGATTTAATTCGGTAAGTGCTTTTTGGAAATAATGCGCAGCGTTAAAGCTCGAATCCCGGGCCATTTGTAAAAAACGGAACTTTATGGGACCTTTCTGATGGAAACAATATAATTTATTGGCTAGGCGTAAACCACTTCGTCCAAACAGTATGGTTAAAAAAATCGTTGCTGAAGAATAGATATCGTAGGAGGGATGGGCAATATTATTGCGTAGGGATTCTTCGAATGCTATGAGTTTAGCCAGGGCATCATATTGTTCCTTCATGGATTGTA
Organism: Puniceicoccales bacterium; assembly: GCA_031267435.1. Lineage (GTDB taxonomy): Bacteria > Verrucomicrobiota > Verrucomicrobiia > Opitutales > LL51 > LL51. The sequence goes on from JAIRZB010000034.1 coordinate 659, forward strand.
TTTCGGTTTTTAATTGTTCAATTTCCTCCGGGGATGACGACTGTGAAATTTGTTTTTGAATTTCATCGCGTTCTTTTTTCAATTGTTCTTGTTTCAATTTATTTTCACGGATGGCATAGGTTTGCTCAGTATATTCCGGTGCGCCATTGCTCGAATGAATCCCAATTGTATCGCCTATTGTTCTAAGACCTCCGAAATCGATGATGCGGACAGGATGACCTTCGTTCGGATTGTTTTCCAGCATAATATTTTCTGGTTTTAGGTCACAGTGGACCGAATTAGATACGTGAATTATATTAAGTCCGAAAAAGAAAAAGCACAGACGTTCGATTGCTTCCAATAGGCAGTTGGGGTAACCGAATTCGTAGGGCGTAGTTTCGTCAACGACAATATTTTTAAGATTTTTACCCGATACTTTTCTTTGAATTAGGGAGCCATCCGTAGCCGTTCCGATAACGGGAACGATGGTGCTGATCCCTAGTAGTATATCGTATGGCAAATTTTTTTTATTTAACATTTCGATGACGGCATTGTATAGGGAGACGGAGGCGTCCCATTCCCTTCCGATTCCTCGGAGACCTTTTTCTCCTTTATCGACACGTACCTGTTTAATAATCAGGCTTTGATTATTGGCCGATCCTTCAAAAATATTACCGTAGCCTCCCTGGGCAATTGCTTGACCAAATGCGATGGGCATGCCCGGCTTCAGCATATCATTTTCGAAATAGGTTGTAACCAACGGAACCCTGATGGGGATTCCAGTATTTTCATCTACGAAGTTCAAAACGGTTGCAACGGCTAAATCATTGGGAAGTGCTTTGGCGATAGAAGAGTCCTGGGATGCATTTTGTCCATCATTTCCGTTCGCAGAAAAGTTTATTTTTTCCGCGGCATTGGCAATCGTTGTGGTGGCTGGAATAGGAATCGGTTCGGCGGTTAGTTCAACGGCATTAGGGATTAGACAAACGGAAGTCTGCTCCATATTATTTTCATGTATATTGTGTTTCATTTTTCGATGAAGGCTAGGAATTATGGGTAAATCCATCGCATCCATTTTCACAATGGTTAGTGCAATGATTAGCAAATGAATGGGAATACTAAAAAATCCGTACAAGATCACAAAAAATAATGCCCTATCTTTTTTGAATAATTTTTTCCCCTTCATTCTGCCTTGGATTATAGGGATAAATCCTTCGCATGCAAATATAAACTTTATATTTTTTTAGCAATCCGTGGTGATCATCATTTATTATTGTCCGATTTATTATTGTTCGAGGAAGCCAATTTTTCGGTAGACTTTGGAGAGAGTATGGCGGGCGATGGGTTGGACAATTTCCGCACCCTTTTGGATCACAGATTGTAAATATTTTTTATCATCTCCTATTGCCTGATATTTTTTTTGCACCGGTTCCAGCAGGGTAATTAGTACTTCCGCCACTTCTTTTTTAAAAGGTGCATAGGCGGTATAGGTTTTAAATTTTTCCTCCCCATCGGCGAGTGCCATTCCCGTCGCCGCGCAGTAAATATTAAGTAAATTTGCGACTCCTTGACACTTCGGATCGGCACTAATTTTATTACCGGAATCGGTAACCGCTGCGGCGATTTTTTTCTGGATCATTTTGGGTTCGTCCGTGATATGGATCGTTGCATTGCTATCCGGATCGGATTTTGACATTTTATATTCCGGAGATTTGAGCGACATGATACGGGCACCGGCCTTTTCGATGAGTGGCGCAGGGATTGTAAATGTTTCGGAGTAGGTTGTGTTAAATTTTTCTGCGAGGTCGCGGGCAAGTTCGACATGTTGGCGTTGATCTTCGCCCGTCGGTACAAAATCTGCATTATACAGTAAAATGTCTGCCGCCATTAATATCGGATAGTATAATAAACCGGAATAAATGTTTTCATTTTTTGCTGATTTATCTTTGAATTGGTGCATGCGATAGAGTTGGCCAAGAGGAGTTAGGCAGCCGAGAACCCAAGCAAGTTCCGTATGGCCGACGATATGGGACTGGACAAAGATGGTACAGCGATCGGGATCGAGGCCGCAGGCAATATATTGGGCGACACAGTTGAGTGTCGCATTGCGAAGATTCGCCGGAACCTGGGGGATCGTGATTGCATGTTGGTTAGGAATAAAAAAATAGCAGGTATATTGATCGAGCATTTTCTGCCAATTATGGGCAGCGCCCAGAAAATTGCCGAGATGGAGGAGACCGGTCGGTTGCATACCCGTCAAAACAATTTTTTTTTCATCACCCATGTTCTAGGGCATATAATTTTCAAGGAATACATGGCAATTTAAAAAAAAAAGGCCAAGGGTGCGGTTTATTTTTTCGATGGGAAACTCAGATTCATTCAACGATGGATAAAAAAAACACGGAAAGCAATTTTTCCGTGTTTTTGCACCTACGCCATCACTGCGCATTCATTTTCTTAAGATGAAGAAAGTATTGTCTCCTGACCTTTTC
>JAIRZB010000104.1 GCA_031267435.1 Puniceicoccales bacterium
CTACGGGCTCCGCGCAATTAGACCCCCCGCCTGGGGACCCACCCCCGGGCCCGGGTTGGGGGCGGGACCCCGGGCCAGCCCCGGTGTTCCCGCCCGACCAAGGGGCCCTAAGCCCCGCCCGCGGCTTCGCCGCGGGCGGGCCTTTAATACTTTTAAGTAAAATGTCCGAGGAATCCAGGCCCGCGGCGTAGCCGCGGGCCTGGATAAAAAAGACCGGTGCGGCCAATCCATGCGAAAATTCGCATGGTTTGGCCGCATACCGAGGTCAAGGAGTCCGTGACTCCTTGCGGGAGTCCAGAGGGCGGAGCCCGCTGGGGAAGCCTCCTTGCGGGGTATGGGGCGGAGCCCTCTGGACAAGCTTTTTCATGGCCGGATAGAAATTCTTTTCCCTATGGCAAGGGCATAAATATATTTTATCGGTTTTAGAACACAAAAAAATGATCTGAATCGCTAAAACTCAGGTCTCAGGGACCCTCTGAAAGTTATTCACATTGAAATGTTAGTAACCTGTGGATATTTTTGCCTTTGATAGAAAAATTTTCAGAATCGGCTTTATTTTCTGCAATTAATTTAGCTTTTCGAAATAACTTTCGCAAAATTTCTCGTTCAAAATCCCTAGAATTTATGCCAATTTTTAGGGATACTAAAAAAACAAAGTAATTTTTTAATTGATAAGTTCAAAGACTTATTTGATCTATAAAGGAACTCTGTGGGTATGGAAAATTCTGGAGGTGGAATGTGAATAACATGGTAATTGAGCAGATGAGTGTAAGTGGTGCATTAAGCTTTGTGAAGTTGGAACTAAAGAAAGACTTCCAAGGTGATATTTACCAAAATTGGTTCGAAGAATTATCGCTTCTCAGCGAAGAAGGTGATCATATTGTCCTCGGTGTTCCCAATGATTTCGCGGCCATTTGGATCAATGACAATTACAAGGATATGATTGCGCAAAAGTTGCAAATGGCCCTCGGGAAATCACTGAAAATATCTCTGAAAACCGACGGCGATAGCAATCGTCTTTCTTCGTCAAAAACCGAGGAGAATGTTACTAAAAATCTGGGCAATGAAAAGGCCTACGAGATCGAAGAGGGATATATTTTAAATCCTAAAAATACCTTTGAAAACTTTATTATTGGTCCGGGAAGTCAGATGGCCCATGCCGCCTCCATTGCCATTGCTAACGCTCCTGGAAAAGCCTACAATCCGCTGTTTCTCTATGGGGCGACGGGACTAGGAAAGACCCATCTCATGCATGCCGTAGCCCACCAAATTCTTCTAAAAAACAGAAAAGCGCGCGTTGTTTATACATCGACGGAAAAATTTACTAACGAGTTTATTCAGGCCATCCAACTTAATTCGATGGCTAAATTTCGCAAAAAATATCGCAGCATCGATGTTTTTCTTCTGGACGACATTCATTTTCTTTCGGGAAAAGAACGCATTCAAGAGGAATTTTTTTATACATTCAATGAATTATTTGAAGCGCAAAGGCAAATTTTCCTGTGCAGCGATCGTCCGACATCGGAAATTTCCAAGTTAGAAAGTCGCCTTGTTTCCCGATTCCAATGGGGATTAGTGACGGATATTCAGCCACCGGATTTGGAAACGCGTATTGCGATCTTAGCTAAAAAGGCAAAGGATTTAAAAATAACACTTGAGCCCAATGTTTTGAGTTACTTGGCGGAGAATATTTCGAGTAACGTACGGCAACTCGAGGGGGCTTTAATACGCGTTGCGAGTTATATGGAACTGACAAAGATACGGGTTGATATCCCTACGCTCAAAATGTTTATGAAGGATTTATTCCAAGGAGGGACAGTAAATAACAGTCCTTCCATCGATATAATCCAGCAAAAAGTAGCAGAATTTTACAGCTTAAAAACAGCTGATTTACTAGGAAAACGACGGCCAGCGAATATTGCTATGGCGCGGCAAATTGCGATGTATTTGAGCCGATCTTTGACGAGTCAATCGCTCGTCGATATTGGCCTTGCTTTTGGAGGCCGTGACCACGGGACAGTGATCTACGCTTGCAAGTCCGTTGAAAACATGATGGAACATGATGAAGTTATCAAACGCAATGTGGACCATTTGAAAAAGGTTTTACAGAACCATTAAAAATCATGGAACAGCGTACTATTTCGAAGGAAGTTTCTATTCAGGGTATCGGACTCCATACGGGTAAAACAGTCAGGCTCGTCTTCAAACCAGCGCCTGCGCATACGGGAATTGTTTTTCGCCGCGTCGACCTTTATAATAAGCCAGAATTACGGCCATCCGTGGAAACGGTGGGAGATCTGGTCCGCTGTACGACGATTTCGTCTGGCGACATTCAAGTTTACACCGTTGAACACATTTTAAGTGCCCTTAATGGCCTACGTATCGACAATATTTTCATCGAAATTGATGCGGAGGAGCCGCCCATTCTCGATGGATCGGCGAAGTTTTATGTCAATTTATTTTGCGAAGCGGAACCCATGGCACTCGATGCCGAACGGAAAGTTTTTAGATTACACACACCCATTTCCGTTACCGAGGGTAATCGTTCGCTCATCGCGTTGCCCTATAACGGATTTAAAATAACCTGTACTTCCGCCGATGATCGGGGACTTTTCACGCAACATTTGTCGCTCGACATTTACCCCGAAAATTACACGAGTGACATTGCTCCAGCAAGAACATTTGCGATTTACGAGGACATAGAGCCTCTTTTGCAATGCGGAAAAATTCAGGGTGCAAGCCTGGATTCGGCCATTCTTATCAAAGGCAATCAGGTCCTATCCAAAGAACCTTTACGCTTCAGTGATGAATTCGTGCGCCACAAGATACTCGATATTATGGGCGACATGGCACTTTTGGGAATGGATTTACGCTGTCATATTATTGCGGTTCGCCCCGGCCACGCGTTCAATGTCCAGCTGGCAAAAAAAATTTGGAAACAACATCGGGAAGGCACCAAAACGACAGTACAAAGACCCGAACTTAGGACTTCGATTATAAAAAACACAGCCTTCGATATTGTAAGAATCTTAAATACATTACCCCATC
>JAIRZB010000002.1 GCA_031267435.1 Puniceicoccales bacterium
GTTTGCCGCTCTCATCACTTCCATTCATCTTGCGACTCATGTCAATAAATCCCGCTCGACTTGCATGTCTTAGCCACGCCGCCAGCGTTCACTCTGAGCCAGGATCAAACTCTCCATTATTAGAAAAGTCTGTCCTCTATTTTTCATAATAAAGGAATTACTATATTTTTAGAATTTATTCTGAAGCCGAATAAATCGCACAAGTAACTTTCAAAGAACAACGAAAAAACCTTCCCATCACTCCTCGGAGTAATTCCGAAAGTTCTCTCAAACGTTTCCAACAAAACTGAAGATTAATCTGAAAACTATCTCAACAAAGTCAAGTATTTTTTGAATTCTGTTTCATTTTATCAAAAAGAACCAAAACTCCAAATTTTCATGAAACCGTCTATTGTCGGTGAAACTGAGAACTAACATAGAACACATCGGATGATCGTCAAGCACTTTTTTTTATTTTTTTGATTTTTTTGAATAAAAAAAATAGTCCCCATTTCAGGGACTATTGCATCTAAGAACTAACAATTGATATAAATGAACACAAACAATACGAAAAATATCCTAAAATTATAGAGATTGCGCCTCTTTGGCATCCGAATCGACATCTCCCGCATCGACATCTCCCGCATCGTCCGAATCCGAAGTGCGCCCCCCTAATGCGAAATACCCATGCCTAGAAATCTGACACACGGCATGAGGTATACTGCTCCATCGCGATTGACCATCGGAGGAACTACCGTCATCCTGACCTTCGTCGTCATCCTGACCTTCGTCCTCACCCTGGCCTTCGCCATCATCCTGACCTTCGCCGTTACCCTGATCAAAATCCTCATTATCGGAATCAAATCCATCCACGAAAATCAAATCCAATGCTCGAATAATCTCACCCACTAGATACTCTCTTGCTTCGGGATCATTGAAGAGTTCCTCGCCATAGCTCTGCCCATGCTTCGTTAGGTAACGCGCAATCCCTAGGCATCCTCCGCGAAGGGCCCTATTTAGCGGCGATGATCCCGAATCCGTCTCCAGGCCCAGATCTGCGCCATTTCTCTCTAAAAACTTAACCAAGCGCCCATCACCCGATGCAACAGCCTCATGCAGTAACGTATGGCCATGCTTTCCATGTTTTTTATTAATCAATTCCGGGTAATCGATAACATACTGTGCCAATGCATGCCTCGCTTCTCGACGATTGCCTTTCTTGCTAGAAGCAATCAAACCGAAAACGCAACGTGCCTCTTCATCGACAGCCAAACTTACTCCCGTAGAATCCTCCGGATTCGCACTCAAAATCGCCAAATCGACTCCCCCTGAATCCAAATCCCCAGCATCTTCCGATGCAACACTCACAACAACCGAGCTTGCTTCGCGAGATTCCCCCACTAAGTACGCTCCTCCTAAATCAGCTTCACCTAAGGCCAAACTTTTCAAGTCTTCCGACGCGACAGCCCCAGCAATTAGATCCGCTCCTTCAATCCCTTCCGGACTTACATCCGAAGCATTAGCGCTTGGAATGTCCGCAACTGCGCCTTCACCCTGTGGCTCCGATTCCGTTACGGACTCCGCGCCATCCACCACTTTCAATGTTTGCGTTGCCACATCTCGACCTTCATTCGCACGAACATACGACGAAAAAGGCACGCCAAAACATGACAGTAACATTAAAACAATTTCTTTTGTATTTACTTTTCCCATGACAAAATCCTATCCAATAAATTACGGTTAATAAAAAATCAAATCTCAGAATAAAGTCAATTCTTTTTTACCGGAATACAATTTCCATCAAAAACCCTTTTCTTTTTTATTAGCTTTTAGTCAAAACAGCTCAAATGAGTGTGGAGAGTCCATATGGCAAACAAAGCTTTTTAATGAATTTTTCATTAGCATAAAAGATCCAAAAGATGGATAGAATAACTCCTACTATAACATTTATGAAATAAGGGGAATTATTTTATTGATTGATCCCAGGAAACAATACCTTCTATAAATGGTAAGTTGTCTCCTCATTGGGAAAATTAAGTATCACCAAAACGAATGCTAAGCATCAAAATACGTTGCCCTTATTTTCTACCTAATATATAGGGCAAAAGCACTAATAAATCTATTTTCCAACGCTGTCCCATCGAAACGCAGAAAAGCTATAAAATTTCCTTCAACTTAGCTCCCGCCTTAAATTTAATACTCTTCGATGCCTCGATTTGAATTTTATCGCCCGTACGCGGATTAACTCCCGTTCGTTCACTACGCTTAGATACGGAAAATACCCCAAAACCTACAATCTGCACAATTTCATCCTTTTGAAGGCCATTAGCAATGGCTTCCAACACAACACGGAGCGCTTCTTCTGCGGATGCTTTTGTAATCCTACGTCTCGGTGAATCATCGCAACGCGAATCATCCCTATTCAACAAACCGTATACCTCATCAACTAATTCTGACTTATTCATTATCGTACAAGTGGGAAAAAGCGATAATAAACATACTTCGATGTCAACATTCTATTTCCATTTACACCAAAAATTATAATTATCTTACATTTAATAAAATTTCTTGCATTTCAAATAAATATCTTTCACAAATTTGCTTGCAGTGATTTTAGGACTGAACAATGTATGATATGCATGGAAAGTATAGAATGGCCATAGTGGCTATATAAACCGAAATGATTGCAATTATTATTTTTATTGTTAAAATATTATGGTAGAAAAAGAAATAAATCAGTTAAAGCGAGGGCGTGTTCTCGGCAAAGTCCGCGAACCCAAAAAGATTCCCATCGTGGGCGAAGTTACAGATTCAGCAAGCGTCCTTAAGGATAGTATCGCGAAAAAACATCCCCAGTATACCTCCGGAAATCACATACCTTCTCAGAGTCTTTCAATCGAAAAAACAACGACAGTTGATATGATTAATGAAGTATCAACTCCATTCGAAACGCGTTCCGAATCGCATGATTGTTCCATCGCAAAACAAAAGAAAGATTACCGCAATCCACGTAATAATTCATCTGGACATCGCCCGACACGCTCAACGCAACATGAAGAATTGGATCCAATAGAGGAATTCAGCGATAATACGCATTACTCCTCCGATACCCATTCCAAACGAAAATCAGGACATCCCTCAAGACATGATGGTTCACATAATCATGATCGAACTCCTCATTTTCAGAATCATTCGCATGATTGCTGCGGAAAAGAAACCGGCCATTGCAAAGAATCCTATACGCAGGCCAATTCAGATTATCTTTCCCAAAATAATCGTACCGATGGTCGATTATCTAACGCAGCAAAATGCTTCCGAAAGGATTACGGAGATGGCGAAACTTACGATAGGCAATGTCCGAAAGAATCAAAATGTGGAATCAAATGCCTTTGGAACAAGATCCTAACTTTCTTAGGGCTAAAAACAGCAACTAGTAACAAACATATTAGAATGACTGACGGCCATAGCAGAAGACGTCAATTGAATCAAAGTAAGGAAGTGAATCGACATTCAAATGGCCAAGGTAATAGAAGAAATAGAAATTACTAACGCTTTTGGACGAAAAGCATGATAAAACTTTTAAATTATTTCATATGTATAGCAAAATTCTCGGAGGGAACGGCTTGAAAGGGAAAATACCAATCGGTGGTTCTAAAAATGCCTGCCTTCCGATAATTGCTGCCACATTATTAACGTCGGAAACTTGCATATTGCACAATGTTCCCATACTAACGGATACTTTGCACTTGCTAGAAATTGTACGCTCCCTAGGTGCTGACGTTCTGCGCCTGGAAGAACATTCGTGGTCCATTACGGCAAAGGAAATTTCTTCCCATGTTGCACAAAAATCCGTTGGACAGCTTCGAGCTTCGGTCTGCCTGATGGGAGCTTTATTGGGGCGTAAGAAACAAGCGGTTGTTGCCATGCCAGGGGGATGTAATTTGGGCGAACGCCCCATAGATCTTCACCTATACGCCTTTGCCTCCCTGGGCACAACGGCCAAAATAGCCAACAACTATGTTTATCTCTCGGCCAACAACTTAACCGGAACAACATTTTCAATGGAAGGACCGCATGGGCCTACGGTAACAGGAACCTCAAATGCAATTATGGCAGCCGTCTGTGCGCGAGGAATAACGGTCATCCAATGCGCAGCGACCGAACCAGAAGTGGAAGATCTTTGCCATTTTCTTACACAAATGGGAGCAAAAATCCACGGCATTGGTACTTCAGTACTCACTATCAAGGGGATTGACAGACTCCATGGCACAGAGTTTACAATTCAGCCGGACCGCATTGAAGCTGGAACATTGATTATTCTAGGCCTCCTTTGCGGTCATTCCATCGAGCTCATCAATGCCCCAAAATCATTCTTACAAACGGCACTTCGCGGTTTTTTTGCGGCACACAAAGATTTTAAACGATACTTTCATTGGAATGGCGATACCCTATTGGTATCTCAAGCGCATAACCTATCGCCATTTGCTATCTCGGCCACGCCACATCCTGGATTTCCCACGGATCTGCAACCGCAAATTACAGTATTAGCTTCCCAAATTGCAGGGAAAAGTCGAATTCGTGATACGGTATTCCCGGAACGCTTTAGGCATGTTCCAATGTTGAAACGTTTTGGCATGAGCATCGAACAATCAAATGACATGGCCTATGTTTACGGAAAAACGGAATTGCAAGGAACACAAGTAACGGCAATGGATTTACGCGCAGGAGCTGCACTGTATATCGCAGGACTAGTCGCAAATGGCGAAACGCTAATTTTTGGATTAGAACACATTGATCGAGGCTATGAACATTTCGAAGCCAAGCTGCAAGCAATCGGAGCAACGATTGAGCGCTTCCCAATTTAGCCGCACTACGGCAGGAATCGATCCTCCACTCCCCTCCCAGATAAATCATTCACCGGGTATTCGTCCGAAATATAACACAAAAGAAAATCCCGAAAAATAATTACTGATTTTTCACTAAAAAATTCGCAGAAGGTTCCCTAGTGGCCGCTCATCCTTTAAAAATATACATTTCCTAGAAAAAATATATCGAATCTATCTCCAATTTAAACTGATAATTTATCTTGAAAATAATTCTTCGGCACAGGGATCAAGAAAACAGCTTGCATCATTTTTTTTGATAACATTGTACGGTTATATGTTAATGGATCAAAAACTACTCGATCTTTTCCAAGAACAAATCAATAAGGAATTTAATTCTGCGTATAAATATCTCGGAATGGCGGCATATTTCCAAACAACTCCATTCCATGGTTTTGCAACTTGGATGCGTCACCAGACCCAAGAAGAACTTGAGCACGGAATGAAGCTTTTCGACTATGTTCATAGTCGTGGTCATTGCGTTGAACTACTCCCCATTGCTTCAACACCCACGCAATATGCTTCCGCTTTTGAGGTTTTTAACGGTGCGTTGGCCCATGAACAATTCATTACCCGCTCAATTAATGAAATGTACCGTGTAGCCCTTGAAGCCAAGGATTATGCTGCGCAAATCTTACTGCAATGGTACATCAAAGAACAAGTTGAAGAGGAAAAACAAGTTCAAGAAATTATCGATCAATTTGAATTCGCCGGAGATAATATGGGGAATATTATCGCAATTGACCACGAAGCAGGAAAAAGGCGCAACTAATACGGTCAATGAATGTCTTTATTCTCGGCGCAGGAGTTATCGGCTCGTTTTTATGCGAAAAATTTGGATTAATCCATGATATTACGGTAATTGACAAAGATCCCGACGTTGCCCAAAGCGTTAGCAGTGCATATAATGTACGCGTTCTTTGCCATCAGGGATGTTCTGCAAAAGTTCTAGCTGAGGCCAATATTCAAAAATGCGATTGTTTTATTGCAATGACGAGCGATGATCGCTCTAATATCCTTTCCTGCTCCATCGCCAAGGCAATGGGCGCTAAAATGGCCATTGCCCGCGCAAGTGACAGAACATATACCGATAACGCTTTTCTTAATTATCAATTACATTTCGGAATTGATCTGTTTATTAATCCGGAAGCATTATGCGCTCTGGAATTTGCCAAAGAAATTCGCAATCCGGAACGCGTAGCCATCGAACATTTCTCCAACGGGATGATCGAAGTCCAACAGGTAGCCGTTAGCGCTGCTTCGCGATTGGTAGGGAGAACATTACAAGAAATAAAATTCGATCCACACATACGCATTGGTTGCCTATATCGCGGCGATCGCTACGAATTCGCAACTTCCCAAACGCAGCTTATGGTTGGCGATTTAGTTACACTCATCGGGCCTAGTACAATCGTTAACGCGGAAAAAAAACGCCTTTCTCCAGAGCGATTCAAGGCTACGCAAAATATCACGATTTTCGGAGGCGAGGAAACGGCTATTGTATTCGCTAAACTTCTCTTTAATGGCCGATTCAATCTCCGCGTCATTGAGAGTAACTTAAAAAAATGTAAGGCTTTAGCGGAGCAATTTCCAGAAATTACCGTTATCCATGGCAATGCAACCTCCATTGGATTACAACATGAAGAACAAATTGGTCTAGCGGATTATTTCGTTGCGTGTACGTCATGTGATGAAGAAAATATTCTTTCCGCACTACAAGCCAGCTATCTCGGAGCCAAAAACATTATGTTCATTATTAATCGGGGCGACTATGAACGCATGCTTCAGGATATTAATTACAAATTGGGTATTCGCAAATTTGTTTCGCCACGCATTGCAACCTATCTTGAGTTGCTTCCCTACCTATCGGGGAAAAAATGCTGGGAAATTTCTTCTTTCAACGACGGCTTCGGCTGTTTTATTCAAATTGAAGTGGATTCTCGAAGCCCATGCATTGGTCAAACGTTACGCGAAATTCCATGGCCACAGGGAGCCGTAGCGGTGGCATTATGCCACAATTTCGAAACAAAAGTACCCTCCGCAGACGATACCGTTCAAGGTGGAGACCGCATGATTGTTGTAACTCCAACGGAAAAGCAACAACAGCTTGAAGAGTTATTCCTGTGCAAAAAAAATTCATAGTTTCCACCATAATTGATTTCCCTGGTCCTTCGAAAAATTTTCCGAGTAAGCAGTGCGATGTCCACTAAATAAAATCAGTGATGGCGAATCGATTTCCATTGTTTATAATTGTTTTCGGGATCGAATTCTGTCGCAATGGTATTATTCGGCGACATATTTTCGCGGATCACTTCACCGTTATCTTTCAAATAATACTCCATCGGAATCAATGGGCTATCGCATTCCTCGCCCTGACGAGTCAAAACACAGTAAATAGCCCGTTGTCCTAATTCGTTACGCTGAACAAGGGCAATCTTTCCATTTTGGTATAAATAGTATTGTGTACTATTTTTACGTAGGCAAACCATATCGTTCGGTAAAAAGTGGTTTTCGATCACCGAATCATTGAGTATCCTGTGTGGTAATACCAATTCTTCCTCCGATCTATTCTCGCTTTTTTTTTGTACGATTTCACCCGAAATATTCCTTTTGAGTACTCCATAGGCAAAAGAAAGTGCATCGTAGGCATAAATTTTGATCGCGGGCTGCATAATCTTTAAAATGCGGACAAACATTAGCGTCGCACGAATACCGATCAACTTTCCAGGACCACGGCAAAAAATAATTTCCTGAAAATTTGGCTTAAAAACGGATCGCAATAGGGAAAAAAATTCTATTAAGGTATTATCATGGGAATAATAATATTCGGCGAAATGATCTTTCTCTAAAATCCCCACTTGAAACACATTGGTTGCGGCATCTATGACCAGCGATTGCGATGACATGCTGCGATAAATTGGAAAAAGTAGTAAGGCATCAATAATAATTCCTACGGTGCTAGAAAAATAAGCAGTAACGATTCGATAAAATTTTTCCGGAGTAACAAAAAAATATCACTATAAGATTGACATTCAATTTTTATTATGATAGACCATCTATGGAACAGGAGAAGTAGATTGCAGGGAAAGTGAGATTCTAAAATGAAAAAATTTTCGAAAAGTATTTTAGTGAATGATCGGCAATGTATGTTTCTGCCTATGTTTACAACAATTTTGGTGGTTTGGATTGGAAATAATTTCGTGGATTCCCAGAAATTCACTAGATGTTACTAAAATTTAAAAAAAAGGAATAAAATGATCATTAGTTTAGGATTAGACCACCGGGCCGCCCATCTACGCGATACAATTATCGAGCACCTTGAAGCATTGGAGTTTGAAGTACTCGATCGCGGTACCAGTGATCCAACGCCGGTTGACTACCCAGATATTGCTAAAAAAGTAGCCAAAGACATAAAAACAATGCAGGCTAATTTTGGAATTTTAGGTTGCTTGTCCGGCATTGGCATGTCAATTGCAGCTAACAAATTTCAAGGCATTCGAGCCGCTTTAGTCCATTCAGAATCGGATGCACGATTAGCGCGCGAACACAATGATGCTAATATTATGTGTATTGCGGGCAATAAAATGACTCCCGATTTGTTGATCCAATTGCTTGATATTTTCTTTATGACAGAATTTGAAGGTGGACGCCACGAACGACGACTCAGTAAAATTGTTGAATTCGAATTTAGCCAACGCTAGTAAATTATTGCCATGAAAATCGGTGGATTGCAACGTTTATCGATGGTTGATTTTCCGGGAAAACTGGCAGCGGTAGTTTTTACAATTGGTTGTAATTTCCACTGTCCGTTTTGCCATAATCCCGAACTCGTTGAGGGCGATACTGCTTTACTGTCAGAAGAATCCGTATGGGATTTTCTATCGACACGAACAAAACTTATCGAAGGCATTGTAATTAGCGGGGGGGAACCTACCCTGCATCAGGATTTGCCGGCATTTATCAAAAAAATTAAAGCCCTCGGATTCTCCGTTAAATTGGATACAAACGGAAGCAATCCTGAAATGCTAAGCGAACTTACAAATGCCCAATTGCTTGATTTTGTGGCCATGGACATCAAACACACTTGGCCGCGCTATGCTTTTTCAACGGGCCTTAATGCTGCCCCCATTGAGAAAATTCAACAATCGGCAACATTTCTTTTGAATGGCAATGTTGACTATGAATTTCGCACAACTGTCATTAAAGATTTTCATGATCCGATGGATATCATAAATATTTCCAGGCAAATTTGCGGTGCCAAATGCTATGCGGTACAAGAATTTATTCCCAAGAAAACACTTTCAAAGGATTTTGCACAGAAATTGCCCTTTGAAAAACAATCCCTTGAAGCGCTCATTCCAGAAATTTCTAAGTATGTCCAATCCTTTGAAATTCGCCAATAGAAAATTTTGATTACGATTGCGACCTCATATAAAAAATGCTTGACGTTTACAAATTAAATCGCTTTTTCAGATGTATATTTTCGTTTTATGCAAAAAACAAATAAGTCTATTGCTAAGCGCTTTAAAGTTACTGCTTCCGGAAAAATTCTTCGTCGAACCGCAGGTGTTCGACATTTTTTAAGAACCAAGACCGTGAAACAACGCCGTCGGGCACGCCATGATAAATCCGTGTCGGCCGGGTTTTCGAAGCAGGTTCTTAGGGCGATTGTCGCCGGATTATAAATTAGAAAGAGGGAAACATGCCAAGAGTTGTTAATGCAGTCGCAACAAAGAAACGCAGGAAGCGTTTATTGCGTAAGGCACGTGGTTATTTTGGTAATAAATCGCGCTTATTTCGCTACGCACGCGAGGAGGTTCGGCGAGCGGATGCTTTTGCCTACCGTGATCGTAAACGAAAAAAGACCGCCATGCGTCAGCTATGGATCATAAGAATTAATGCTGCTTGCCGTGAGTTGGGCATTCAGTATTGTCGCTTTATTGCCGCTATCAAAAAATTAAATATTAATCTCGACCGTCGCGCTTTAAGTGAATTGGCTATTCGTGATCCAGAAGCATTTAATGCTGTTGTTGAGCGTGCTAAACTTGCAATTCTTACATAACCGCAATATTTTTCGAGTATTTACCTGGCAGGCAAGAACCTATGGAGGCTTGGGGCAGGAAGTTACGTTTATTTATTTGCTAAAATTGATAACCGCATCCTTGCCAAAACTTAGGTCAATGCGCTCCACGGGCAAATTGCTTTTAATTTTTTGCGTACTTAGAATAAAACTTAGACGTTTTAATTGTTCATCAAAATCGCTATCTTTGAAAATGACCGCTGCAGCACAATGGCAGCGCACATGAATTTTGGACCAAGGAACATTTTTTTTTCGCAATTTTTCGATGGAAATCACTTCCATCTGGGCATAAATTGGCCAGTATTTTGCCTTTGCCAGTGTTAAAAGATCACATACTTTTTCCAGGTCCTCCACATTTTCATACTGCCCGTCGCCCGTGCGTTTCAACGTCGTACCACTCAAAAATGGCATCATTTTACGATCAATTTCCGCAATTTTTTCACAGGCAAATATCACACCTTTTCCGTCTACAAACATTTCCCGATGCAATTGTCCATCGCGTACTAAAATTCGCAAAACTGGAATGTATTCCGTAAGTGTCACTTTAATCGTATCCGGAAATTGTCGTTCGATACGGGCTTCTTTAACCTGCAGACACTGTTCCATTTTTCGCTTCATCGCGAAAATATCAACATCCATGATATCTATACCCCGAGGAAATGCAAGAAAAGATCGAAGCCATGGCTCATCCAAAGTCCCATTGGTCTGAAATTTAATTTGGCATACCGGTTGCGTAAAAATTGATTTTACATTTTCTCTAATCCAATAAAAACCCTCAAAACTGGCATAAAGCAACCCACTCAGCAACATTATCAACAAAAAAAACTTCAAAAATTCTCTTAAAGAAAATATCCTGCCGGATAATATTTCCTTCTTGCATTGACCCTTCGGCGCAATTTGCTTTACTCCCGGATTTGACTTCTTGCAAAAAATCCACATCGATAGTGTATGGTATTATGTGCTAAAATGTTGCCTATTTCAATAAATTTTTGCAGCAAAAACTGAAAAACAAACATGAAGTGGAGAATGTTTCTCCATTCTTTTTAATTATCCATTCAAATACGGCTTGCCAGTATGTTTTCTTTCAAATGCAAAATCAATCATTTGCCGACAAAGTACAGGAAAATCGATATCCATCGCAGCCGCAGCTTTGGGAAGCAAACTTGTCGCTGTCATTCCTGGACTTGTATTGATCTCCAAAAAATTAAATTCACCCCGGTCGTTGAGAATAAAATCCAAGCGTCCGAAATCGCGACAGCCGCAGGCTTGAAAAATTTGCTCCGAAATACCTTGGACGCTCCGCGTTTCGAACTCCGTTATCGGCGCGGGAACTCGATATTCAGTCGCACCCGCGGTATATTTATGCGCGTAATCATAAAATCCTCCCCTAGGGCAGATCTCAATCACAGGCAAGGCACGCCCATCGAGAATACTTGCCGTAATTTCACGCCCCACAATGCACGGCTCAATGATCCACTGACCCCGTGTCCAATTTTTTTTACAGTGCAAAAAATCTTCGGCCGTGTAAATTTTCGTCACACCAACGCTACTCCCTCGATTGTTCGGTTTCACCACAAATGGACCGCCAGCAAATGCCCACAATTCTTCAAAACTTTGCCCACCGTAGGCACAAAATTTCGCCGTCAAAATACCTAATTGTTGCGCAATTATCTTAGCCGCACTCTTATCCATGCAAATCCGACTTGCCCTAGAATCACTCCCAGCAAAAAAAAATCCTGCCAGTTCTAATAGCCATTGTAATTGACCATCCTCGCCAAACTCTCCGTGAATAAGAGGAAAAATAACGCATTGCTCCGAATCGAGAGTCTCCGGCAAACGATCCGCTTCTAACTCAAATAACTCGCATTGCATTTGCGCTTTGAGTGCCTCAAAAACCGCCCGTCCACTGCCTAGCGAAACTTCCCGCTCTGAAGTACTCCCTCCTCCACTTAAAATCGCAACCTTCTTCATTGCCAAAGGGTTATCCTTGTATACCAAAAATTATTTCAATCCCAAAATCTGCCTAAGGGCTGCGCGCCCTTAGAATCCCC
>JAIRZB010000014.1 GCA_031267435.1 Puniceicoccales bacterium
CCGGCATTAATCCACGGGAAAATACAACGGGCGTCGTCGATGGATTAAGCTCTTTCATAGCAGAGGTGCTTCGTACTAGTGTAACGCTAAGCCGCTTGCCGGACTCCCAGGGGAACTTGCCATCCTCATCCTTGGGCCATATTTGTTCCCTTAATACCTTTGCAGCCTGCGCATCGCCGGGAAAAACAAATAAATTTGCATTATTCAATTCGCCTTCCTTCGCAAATTCTTCGATTACCGTCAAGGCGCTACTACCCGTCGGAAGATATCCATGGGCTTGGTAATAGCGGCAATAGGCTTCCGCAATTTGCTTCATACAGGCCTGTGCTTTTGCTTTGCGAGCATTCGCCAAAACTTTTTGCGCTCCCGGTATAACAATCGACATCAGAATGACAACAATACTCACTACAACGATCAATTCGATCAAGGTAAATGCTTTTTGTTTTTTTAAAATTTTCATAAATTCTGTCATTCTTAGATTCAAGCCTGATTATGATGTTGGCGCCAATATTGTCTCAGATCCACTTCCTTTGATAACCCTACAACCCGGGGGAAGAGCATCCGTAATGCTATTCACCGTTGCCGTCATATCATACTTCATCAGTTTACCCGCCACATCGTCAAACCATTTTACTTTTCCGTCTAAAAATGCAATAAATCCACTTTTATCACCACTGTACAATCCACGGCTAAAGGCAATGGGCGTTGTATTCGGCTGGCACGATTCGGGCAAATCAATGACAATAAAAACACTAAAACAAGTATCGGTATTATCCGTTGTCCAGCAATTCGTAAATGTTTTACCATCGCCATGGACGATGGTATTTTTTTTAACTTTATTAGTCGATCGAGCCTGTGCATCCGACGGGAAAATATAGCAATTAGGATCATTTAGAAGGCCCGATTGGGCTAATACCAATGCAAAATCTACTATGTTTGTGATGGGATTTCCATTCGAGTAGGAAAACCCACCATTATCTTCGAGGTGCATAATATAGGCATTGGCAATTTGTTTGAGACTATTTTGAGCAGCACTTTTTCGGGAACGATCTAAAGCTCCGCCGATAGAAGGCAAAACAAATGCCATTAGAACGCCAATAATTGCAATGACAACAATCAATTCAATCAGCGTAAAGCCTCTGTTTTCCCTCCTATTATCCATAACGATGTTCCCAATTATTACATTTCCTGTAAAAAGTCAACAAAGTAAATTTAAAGTCACAACAATAAAAAGCCTTTTAGGGCGTTTTTGTTCGTTTTTATGGACAAAAACCCAGCACCTGTGAAAATTTCACCTATTAGGATGTGCTCACCAATCCACACAGTTTTATGGATTGAATATAGAACTAATCAGGACGGCCTAGCTGCTAGGACCCGCCTCCGAATGTGGGGCTAGTCCCATTTCCTTTTACACTCCCCCCATCTCCTCCCGATGCGCTTAAAATTTGAGCCGAATCCGGAATGGTATCTTGAATCGAGTTTGTTGCCTTTCCGGTGTCCCAGTTGACCAATTGACCTTCATCTTCGCCTGTTCCGAGGTTGTCATACCATTCCACATGCCCATCGAGGAATGCAATATATCCCCCTTTTGTGCCATAGACACCACTGTTAGGCCATTTGCCATCCGCAGGCAGGCCCCGGGTGAATGCAATGGGCGTCGTCGCCGCTGGAGCATCGGTGGGCACATTGCTGATCACCCAGACACTGAATTCCTGATCACTTTCCGTCCCGGGAACACTTCCCCAAGCGTCAGACCCATCTGTGGTTGCACTTGTTGCGATTATTTTTTTCAAAACTCTTGACGCACCGTTGTCTCCGGAAAAACAATATACAGTCGGATCGTTTAAATAGCCCGCTTGGGCTAATTTTGTAGCCCATATTATTCCAGTTGGACTATTCCCCGCATCAATATTACGCCCATTAACATCATCATTGCTATACTGAGTGTAAGCCGTGGCAATCTGTTTAAGAGAGTTGAGACCTTTCAGGCGGCGCGCATTCTCCATTATCTTATTCACCGCCGGTATCAACAGCGACATCAAAATACCAATGATAACGATTGCGATTAGCAATTCAATTAATGTAAAACCTTTTCCTCTTTTCCAGATATTCATAACGGGTCCCATTATTGCGTCCTTTATAAAGAGTCAATGAAATAAATTCAAACTCCTAGGTCTTCTTCCTGCGTTTTTGTAAAAATAGATCCAGCGCCCGTGAGTAGTTGCCATCGGTCCGCACACATAGCAAATCAATTCTAGAGCGTCTCAACCGTTCCTGTAAAATTTCATTGTAGCGCTTTTTGCTCTGAATGTAATCCTTCTGAAACCTTCGCCTATCCGTATCAACTTCCAAAATTTCGCCCGTTTCCTGATCTTCTACCGCCACAAGTCCAAGACAAGGCACGCGCAACTCCCGCTCATCCTCAATCCATAGGCAAATCAAATCATGGCGCCGATTGGTAATTTCTAGCGCATCGGTCAAATGTTTGATATTCTGAATTTTAGGTTGCAGAAAATCGCTCAATAGGAAAATAATTGTCTTCTTTTTGAGCATATTGTTGATATATTTGATGCTATCGACGAGCTGCGTACCCTTCGATTTGGGTTCAAAAAAAAGTAGGTCACGGATAATGCGGAGAATATGTTTGCGTCCCTTTGCCGGCGGAACAAACCTTTCCACGCGATCGGAAAACAGTAACAACCCTACCTTATCGCTATTCCGCGTCGCTGAAAAAGCCAATAAACTGGCAAGTTCCGTCAAAACTTCTCGTTTACTCAGAAAAATACTTCCAAAATCCAGGGAAGCACTGACGTCCACCACCAGTAAAACCGTTAGCTCCCGATCCTCCTGAAATTTTTTGATAAACGGACGATTCATTTTGGCCGTAATATTCCAGTCAATCGACCGAATATCGTCCCCGGCCATGTACTCCCGCACTTCCTCAAAATCGATCCCTTGCCCTTTGAAAATACTTCGATAGGCTCCCATGAGATGTTCATCGAGGAGACGATTAGTCCGGATCTCCAACTGACGCACCCGCTTCAAAACGTTGCGCGTAATTTCCGACTGCATGTCCGCGTCCATCGCAAGAAAATCAGGGAACGGGAACAGTATTTAGGACCTTTGTGACGATCGATTCGGATCTAACGTTTTCAGCCTCCGCCTCATAGGTCACAACGATACGATGGCGCAAAACATCCATAGCGATCGATTTGACATCCTGTGGAGTTACATAGCCGCGACCTTGCAAAAATGCCCAGGCTCGAGATGCCATCGCTAGCGAAATCGTCGCCCGAGGCGATGCCCCAAATTCGATGAAATTATCCATAGGGAGACCAAAATCGCTGGGCTTGCGCGTTGCAAAAACGATCTTCACAATGTAATCGCAAATTTTCTCATCCATATATATTACATCGAGCAACTGGCGCGATGTCAAGATTGTATCGAGACTGACAACCGCACGAACATCCACGTTGGGCTGACTTCTCCCCATGGCGCGGAGGATTTGTTTCTCCTGCTCCATATCAGGATAATCGATATTAAGTTTCATTAGAAAGCGATCCACCTGAGCTTCTGGAAGCTGGTAAGTTCCCTCCTGATCGATGGGATTTTGTGTTGCGAAAACGATAAATGGCGAGGGCAAAGGGTAGGTTTGGTCGGCAATGGTAACCTGTTTTTCCTGCATGGCTTCGAGGAGCGCGCTCTGTACCTTTGCCGGCGAGCGATTAATTTCATCGGCGAGAACAACATGAGCAAAAATTGGACCTTTTTTCACATCGAAGGAAGCCTCCTTTTGGTTATAGATTAGCGTTCCAATGATATCGGCAGGCAAAAGATCAGGGGTAAACTGAATACGCCGAAAATCGGCTCGAATGGTTGCGGCCAAGGTTTTAACGGTAAGGGTTTTAGCGAGGCCGGGAACACCTTCGAGAAGGATATGGCCATTGGCAAGCAACCCAACGATCATGCGATCGACCATATACCGTTGACCGACGATAACGCGGCCCATTTCATCGCGGAGAAGTGAAACCCAACTGGAAGCCTCACGAATTCTATTATTAAGTTCGGCTAAACTATCAGACATAACTTATGGATCGTTTTATAGTACTCAATCCCCAAAGGTAAACAATAAATTTTGAAATAAAATGGAAAAATAGAAATACCCTCATTTTTTCTTGCCCTATCAACCGGGATAGTCTATGGTATAGTCGTATGGCGCTTGTCAAGAAAATTCTTTCGTTTTTGTTTTCTGTTTATTACAATTTATATGCATT
>JAIRZB010000025.1 GCA_031267435.1 Puniceicoccales bacterium
GTGAAAGGCTTAGATGTAAAAATACAATTGCAGAGATGCTCGTGTTGCCCGAATGGCGAAGTTATTGAAAAAAGTTCCATTGGGGCTGGATTTAGTGGAAGTTTAGTTGTGGAAGGAGGAGCACAACCCGATGGGAGTTTCAATGTTGTAGGAATATATAGCGGTCCTATTTTGACTCCAGGTTTAAAAGATACCATAGTACAAACGATACGATCGATAAAAGACGTATGAATGTTATAAAATCGTAATCTTATGGCTATGGTCATGGCGTCTTGCTAAATTTTCGCAAAACTTCGGGGAGTTTAGCAAGACTGGCAAATTGTCGGACGGCTTCTTTGTAGGGAGCTGCCGGCGATCCCAATAGGACCGAATGGGGCTCCGTATCTTTAGTTACACCCGATTGGGCGCCAATTTGAGTGCTATCGGCAATGTGAAGATGGCCGGCAATGCCAACTTGCCCGCCGATTGTAACGTTGTCCCCAATGGTTGTACTTCCTGCGATGCCCACCTGAGCAATAATAATACAATTTTTACCGATTTTGACATTGTGACCGATTTGGACGAGGTTGTCAATTTTTGTTCCCTGACCAATAACCGTCGAGGCAAATCGGGCGCGGTCGATGGTCGTGTTGGCACCAATATCGACATAGTCTTCGATAATTACATTGCCGATTTGAGGAATTTTTTTGTGGTATCCATCAATTTTTTCAAAACCAAATCCGTCTGAACCAATGGTTACGCCGGAATGAAGTATGACGTGATCGCCAATTTTAGAAAAAGACATAATCGATACGTTGGGAAAAATTTTTACATCGTGGCCAATCGATGAGTGGTTCCCTATAAAAACTCCAGCACCAATTACCGTATTTTTGCCGATCGAAGCGTGTTCTTCAATAATAGCATAGGGCCCAATGGAGATATTTTGTGCCAGTTTAGCCGTAGGATGAATGATCGCCGAAGAATGAATTTCATGGGAAATTAAGTGCTCGTTCAATTTTGCGATATGTTGGCAGATTTTGGACAGTGAAACGGATGGATTTTCACAGAAAAAAACCGTCTGGTTTTCCTTTGGAGCGTAGTCAAAATTTTTAGGAAGGAGTAGGAGTGAGGCCTGAGCAGTAACGACACTACGCATATATTTCGGATTTGCGAGAAAAGAAAGCGAGCCAAATTGCGCTTCCTGTAGTGAGGCAATTTGGGTAATATTTCCCGTAAAGTTTCCGTAAATTTGTTCCGGTTTTACGATGAATTGAATCTCTTCCGGCGAAAGTTGAAATCGCATTGGGAAATTGTTTTTTTCTCGAAATGGCTGTCAAATAAAAAGACAGTCTTACCCAGAAGGCTCTGCCCTCTGGACTCCCGCAAGGAGGCTAGCTATGGGGCTCCGCCCCATACCCCGCAAGGAGTCGCGGACTCCTTGACCTCGGTATGCGGCCACACCATGCGAAAGTTTCGCATGGTTTGGCCGCAACGGTCCTTTTTATCCAGGCCCGCGGCGAAGCCGCGGGCCTGGATTCCTAGGTCATTTTACTTAAAAGTATTAAAGCCCCGCCCGGCGCTTCGCGCCGGGCGGGGCCTTAGGCCCCCCGGTCGGCCGGTACCACGGGCGATGCCCGAGGTACCGGCCGCATCCAGGTCCAGGGGATGGATCCCCTGGCAAGGGGATGCAAGGGGAAGGATTCCCCTTGCCCTGGCGGGGATTCTAAGGGCGCGCAGCCCTTAGGGGGGTTGCAAGGGCGAGGAGCCCCTAGGAAAAATAGCTTGAATTAAAAAAAGAATTATTAGGAATCATCCTATGTCAAAGGCAATTCATCTTTCCGAAGACTCATTTAAATCCACGATTCGCGAAAACACGGGGAAAATTATTATCGATTTTTGGGCACCGTGGTGTGGACCTTGCCGTTCCTTGGGAAAGATTTTGGACACGCTATCCTGCGAGCACGATGACATTAAAATTTACAAGATCAACGTTGATGAATGTTTTTTTTTAGCGGAGGAGTACGACATTTCTTCAATTCCAGCAATGTTATTTTTCGACAACGGAAAATTAATTGATCAGACGGTTGGGTTAATGACTAAAATGGATATTCTCAGAAAATTTTGCTAAAGACACTTGACTTGTTCGAATCTTTTTGATCCCATTGAGCCATGGCAAACCAATCGAGGCAAATTTACTTCAAGGGGATTGCGTGGTTTATTGGGAGTCTTATAGTTTGTGAGACCAACGATGTGATTACAAAATTTCTAGAAGAAAGCCTGAGTCCGCTGCAAGTTATAGTGGGACGATTTTTTTTTAGTACCCTAACTTTATTGCCACTTATGCTTTCCAACGGGGCAAATTTTCACAGTAAATGTCTTGGAGCGAATTTTTTAAGGGGGTTTATTCTTTTTATTGGCATGTTTATTTGGTGTTACGGCCTTGATACATCCCAACTAAGTATTGCCTGTCTAATCAATTTTACCACGCCCATGTTCACATTAATTTTAGCGGCACTTATTTTGAAAGAAAAAGTAGAGAAAGCGCGTATTGGGGCGACCCTTGTTGGATTTTTGGGGGTAGCGGTTGTTCTCAATCCCCGCACGGCATCTTTTTCTACGGCAACGGCCTCACTATTTTTATTATCGGCTCTTTTTTTCGCCCTGCTTGACATTCTCAATAAAAAATTAGTCACCAAAGAAACGACATTGGGGAGTCTATTTTTTACGGGATTTTTTACTATGCTATGCACATTGGGAGCTATGTTTTGTTCAAACGATGCCGCCCAAACTTTGGTAGCAGTATTTACAACGGGCTGGCAAAACATTGCGTTACTTATTCTTTTGGGATTAGGCGCCAATCTTTTACTTTTTTTTATTTTAAAATCGCTCAGTTACATTGATGTTTCAGCGGCGG
The DNA here is from genome assembly GCA_031267435.1 of Puniceicoccales bacterium. Lineage (GTDB taxonomy): Bacteria > Verrucomicrobiota > Verrucomicrobiia > Opitutales > LL51 > LL51. The sequence goes on from JAIRZB010000025.1 coordinate 2,894, forward strand.
CGCCTTTCCGCTACGTGGAGCTGGTTCTAGCGAGTGCATTTGGATATTTATTTTTTGACGAAAAAATTTCGACCAATGCTATTTTAGGCGCCATTATTATTATTCCCAGCGTCATTTATCTTGTGCGCTGCGAAGTAAAAATATCGCACAATCACACTGAGATACAAATTCCAACCCATTGCTGTTGATTATGCAAATTAAATTTCACATTTACCTGACGCACATGTTGATATCATCGATAGCGGGAGCAATTTTTATTCCTAGGATCATCGAAATAGTGCGACAAAAAATCGTCGCATACGCGCAGCGGGAGTGCGTGAATCAGGATGGCACTGAGCAGGATAGCAACACACCTCGCCACTTATATCTTTTAGATCAACCAAAAATTTCCGAAAAACAAATTATTACTTTTTTCACAAAAAATAATCCTAATTTGGACAGGAATTACATCGAAAGGATTGCCAAATTATATTGTATGGAATCGAAACAGGAGTCGGTTAATACCGCCGTTACGGTTGCGCAGATGGCATTGGAGACCGGATTTTTACAATTCAATGGATCGGCAAAAAAATCACAAAACAATTTTGCAGGGATGGGTTGTGTTTGCGAGAATCACCAGGGCAATTCTTTTGCGACGATTGAGGAAGGCGTTCGTGCGCATATTCAGCATTTTAAGGCATACGCTTCCCCTGCCCCACTGCATACTTCCTGCGTAGATTCCAGATACAAATTTGTTCAGAAATCAAAATTTTTTGGAAAATTGAAAACGGTTTATGATTTTGTTGGAGTCTGGGCCATGGACGAAGACTATGGGAAAAAATTAGCAAAATTAACACAGGATCTGCTTAGCACTCCAAATTTCTAGCAATATTTTGACTTTAATTTTTACGCAAAGTCTCCAAATATTTCCAAAACGAGTCGTATTGTTCAAACATTTGCTCATCGCTGATGGGCAATTTATTGCGATACAGAAAATCAGAAAGCGTATGTTGGTGCAAAACGTAGGTACAAAAAACGATATTTTTTTTAGTTTCGAAATAGATACGCAGATCATCGATGCGGCAGCGATAGATATCCGTATTTCCGCGGCGGAATTTTTTTACATTCGAAAATTCTTTTCGCAAGCATTCGTCGCAGTACCCGCTTAATTTATCAATAAATTGTAATTGAATCAGCTTATCCATTTTGTTAAATTCCGCTAAACTTTGTTCACTAAAGGTAATCTGATACATAATTTTAGGCTATAAATCTTTCGGGTCTTGCAACACTATACTGTTTCTTTTTCTAGGAAACGATGGCGGGATTTATTGCTAATCATTTTGCTTCCATGGACAGGCATTTGCTCCGCGAGATACGTAGTGTAGAAAATTTTTCTGAGCTTCCTTCCCTGATTCTTTGCCATTCGTCGATTGAGATTACATTTTTAAAGCTATTTTTTTCCGATCGCCAATGCGCTTTCAATAATTTTCATTTTCACACATTTGACACATTTATATCGGAAATTTTGACTAAATTCTTTCCGCACGATCACATTATTCGCATTGCTGATCTTAAACTTTTAGCGCATAACAAACAGATTCAATCGCATGTACTTTCGCAATTTTTTCTAGAGGAAAATTTTGCAACCCAACGGAAAATAAGTTCGAACACACTCGCTACATTGCAATTACTGGAGCGACAAATTCAGGCATTAAATTGGAAAATACCCCATCGGGCCCTGGAAAAAATTACGGCCAATCTCCCTAAATTGTTCAAAAAATGTATTCTTTTTGGGTTTTCTTCACGGGATTATTGGCGCAATTCTTTTTTTAAATTACTACAAAAAATTGCACATCATGTAACATTTTTCGTGTTCGATTGGGAGGATTCCGAATGGGCGACCTCCAAATTACTCGAAAATTTTTTCGGTCCCAGTGAAAATATTTACGAAAATACGAATTCTTTAATATTTCAAACTAATTTCACCATTGTCGATGATTCTATGGATGCGGCTACGCACATTCAACGGTTAATTTCGTCGCAGAAAATACGGGAAAATGTCGGCATCATTTGCCCATCTCCGTCCTTCGCGACACTTGTTGCCCATCATCTCAAGGCTTCGCAGATTCCATTTCATAATGAATTTCCAATGCCTATTTTTTCGCCCCGCGATAATCTTGTTTTTGCCTGGTTCCAATGGCAAATGAAAAATAATTTGGAATCTTTTGTAGACTTTTGCAATTTCTTACAATATTCCGAACCGAATTTGTTTCCGCAAGGCGTTGATATTTGTAAAATTTTAAATAAAACATTCGATGATTATCCGGCAATTCATGCGCAAGATCTAACGGATTTTTCCGAGAGTCTCTGCCTAAAAAATATTATTGAATATTACCCCATGCTACCGGAGAGTGGCCCATTCCATGAATTTTCCAAAAAAACTAGTCCCATAATTCCTGAAATTGTGGAGCTTAATCAATATTTTCCGCGAAATTTTCACGTAACAAAAAAAGCTTTCCTCGACTATGTACGCGGCCACTACTTTGAACCAAAACCTTCGCCCCATGGGTCGTACCCCGCCTCGATTTTTCTCCTCGATCTCCCGTCGGCAACACATTTGCAATTTGATAAAATTATTATCTTTTTTCAAGATATTTCAAGCTTTACATACTTTCCCATTTCATCGCTTCGGGCAAAAAATATGCATTATATCGCCATGAAATCTAACATTGCCCAGGGATTTACGGAATGCTACCAAACGCATATGGGAAAAATGTTAGATGTAAGCGCTATGCAAAATATTTATTTGCCGCAAAGGGAAGTTTTACGAAATCACCGTAAACAATATGTTCTTTTGAAAAAAATTCACCAAATTCGCAATGATAACCATTCGGAATTTGGAGCATTTGAGTACACGCTACCGGAAATTCAAAGCTACTCGCTTCCCATCACAGCCGTCGAACGCGCCTATTCCGCACCGGAAGAAATTTGGTATCGCCATATTCTGAAAAATAATCACCGCCAATTGCTATTCGAAAAAAGTAAATTTGAAGGCATTTTAACCCATAATTTTTTGCATTATTTCGACTATTTTTTCCCGTCTTTTAAACAATTTCAACGGCATATCGACCTGAAAAAGCAATATTTTCGACAAAAGTTCGCCAATATTCTATCGCAAATGCTGCTCCTGGAAACCCTCGAATCGGCGGAGGAAAAAGCATTGACCATCGCTAAAAAACTTACCGCCTTTGAACACTTTTCGTTCATTATCCATGAGGTGGACCTGCTTGCCCCTATTACGCTTCCCGAAGGAATTTTACTTCCATTCCATGGCCGTATCGATTGCATTCTATCCCAATATCCCTTCCGAAAAACATTCCATGAAGATAATGCCCAAAATAATATCCTCCTCATTGACTTCAAAACGGGTACCACTTCCCAAAATGATCTTCGAAATTTAGTTAAAAAATTCACAAATTTACCCCAATCATTGGCCGGTCTACAGTTGGTCCTCTATGGACTAATGCTGCGTACCCTTGGCTATCAAAATATTCAGATTCTTGCCCTCAATAGCGATCCCTATGACCATGCCGAACCCCTTCCCCTGGATGCGATTATAATAAACGAAAACTTCAAATTTATTCAAAAATATTTAAAAATTCTTCTCGTCGATGGTGTCCTAGGTTACGGCGAACCACATCCCTTTAGTAAAATGCACTTTCCATTGCCCATTGCCACTCTGCCGCCAAGTGCTGAAGCAATTCAAAGTAAACGTCAACGAATTTTTCGCAGTCCAATGGCAAATTAGGTCAAGGAACTGCGTTCCTTGCAAAGGAAATTGTAAGAGGAAGAATTCCCCTTGCCCTGGTTGAGCCAGAGGGCTCTGCCCTCTGGACTCCC
>JAIRZB010000040.1 GCA_031267435.1 Puniceicoccales bacterium
TTTACATTCTTTTTCACCGACTGTTTCCTGGATTATGTAAAATTCCGTACCGGTTGAAACATCTACGAATTTTCCTATATAAATATCGGTTCCATTTAACGTAACCTGCTTACCGAGTCCTGGCAATTCTGACAAATCCGGAATATCATCCCATCGTGTCGTTCCGATAAAACTATCCGAACGATCTCCTGTCCCTTCAATGGGCGTACTTTCATAGCCTTCACTACCATCGATAAAGCCCGTAAGTATTTTAGCGGTTTGGTTTAATCCCGCTGTCCCTTTATCATCTCCAATAATTGCCCTTATCCGTGTGTATAAGCCGCCATTTGAATTTGTGAAACTTGAAATTAAATTGTATTTGTTGGGGTCTCTATTGTCTTTTGCCAAAGCGGATAAGGCATCGACGTAAGCTTTTGTAAGACTACCGCTATCACTCCTAATATTACCCACAATTTCATTGTAAACCAATGTAAATTGCCGATTTAACCAGCGCGAACGATCGTACTCATCATCATTGGTCTCCTTCACAGCCCTAAATGGCTCTGCAATCGCGACAACCTTGCTGATCCGATTCATTGCACTTGAATTTCCGGTAGTAATATCATGAATCGCATTATACAACGTTTGAAAATCTCCAAACTCTCTATAAACACTCGCAACATCTTCTATTTTACTCGCATTTTCAACAGAATTGTCACCCATGACAATGCTTCCAGGCATGACCGCTTGGATTTTATCAATTTCTGTTTTTACGTCCGAAATCTTTTTATCTTCAAACTCTACACCCTCGTCAACCCCTTCAAGAAATGGATTAAAATGGGCATTGACATCAATGGCCTCGATTAAATTCAAATAATCATTTTTAGAAATCGAAAAAATTTCCGTTCCATCCTCCTCAATATACCCTTTCAGCGTCTCCTGAAGCGCTGTGAGTTGCTCAAATTTCGAATTCCATTCCGGATATAAAATCGCTAAAATATTGGAGAAAAATGATTTTTGATTCCGCTGAATAATGTCCAATAACCCATTCAACACGTCCGTTACTGCTAGCGCTTCAAATTCGGGAATAACGATTTCACCATGGACTCCCTTCGCAACGGATGCAAGCCTCTTGGTCCCAAATTCAGTGATGAAACCAGCCAAAGCTCGTTGCACCTCTTCAAAAGCATCTAAAACATCTTTTATTCCCTTTTCTTCCGCAGTAATTTTGTTCAAAAAAGTTTGAATTGCCCCATTATCCTGCCGTAAGAAATTCACAATATCATTGTAGGCACCGAGGACTTGATTGGCAATGTAAACGTATAAATTCTTTTTATCAACGCTATCCGCGCTGTCGGCTCCTACCTTCCCTGTTAGCAATGAAATCGGTTCCAATTGATTAATTGCATTTTTCGCATCAGCGAAATTCTGTTTTGTCGTTAGATCGAAAATTACTTTGTTAAGAGTTGAAAATTTTTCACCATATTCCGTGAATTTTTCATTAATATTATAATTCGAATCGATAAAAAACTGTTTTAATCCATCGAGAAGCCAAGTCGGTAGCGTTTTGCCTTGATTAAAAAATCCTTTTAAAGGTAAAATAGTATTATCGAGATGTTCAAGCAGATCATAGCCTACGACGTTATTACTAATCGATGTGATCAATGGTTGCAAAATGTTTCCAATTGGCGAATCTGAGCCATAGGCAGTTTGAAGTGCATCAATAAGAGTATCGCGGCCTCCTCCAGTATACCATGTGGGATGGTTTAATTCCATTATGTCGAGGAACAGTATAACTTCAATGTGATTGAGGAGCGTTTGAAGGTCCTGAATTGCTTTTTGCAAATATGCTTGGTTAACATCCCTCATCGGATTTTGGCTAACTTCTTGAAGCATGACTTCGATTTGGTCGCGAATAACACTTAGTTTCCCTTTTATGGAATTAAATTTTTCATTAGTTATACCATCTTGCAGTAAGTTTGTAAAATCTGAATCTGAAATTCCCCCGATGACCGTATTACAAGCTCCAACAAATTGGTTCACCATGTACGCATAGTCGCCATCGGCACCAATGGTCAAATCGGCTTGAACTAAAGCACCTAATGCACTGAATAAATTCGTATACTTTGATGTGTCTGATATCTCAGATGTTAAAAATGTTGAAAATACATTCCTTAGTGCCGTTATTTTACCCACGCAGGCGGTCATTTGATTCCTAATATCATTCGAAGCATCGACCGTGATCGTCTGCATGATATTTTTTATCCCATCGGGAACATGGAGCATATTTTTCACCGTCGGATAAACACTAGAAAACAGAGTTACTAGAGAAAAATCGATATTACTTGAATTGATATATTTTGTAAGCGTCGAAAATAATGACGTTCTACTCGTATAGGGAATATTTTCCGTCGAAGTTAGCAGATACTTTAACTGCGATAACAATTCTTCATCTTGATACAAATCAGCACCCTTATAGGCTTCGATCGTATCCAGAATCTGCAACACGAGAACACTGATATCCTGATCAATGTTATATGCTTTTATGGACTCTAAAATCCCACTAACGTAAAGATAACTCCCCGCACATTCATTGTATTCCTTTTCGCCTTCCATCGTTAGCGCATTCATGATCCTTCCCGAACTATACGTCTTATCGCTATTGACACGCATAATTCCATGATCAACCGCAATGCTATAAATCTTACTGGTCAACGCTTCCAGTTTAATCGCATCCGTTCGCCAACCCGCGATGGTCGATCCGGTCATGTATTCCCTTAATTCCTGACGAAAATTCTTTGCTTTGTCATATTCTTCGAACAAATCAATGGCCTCCAGCTCGCGTTTTAAAGCAATTTGCTCATCCTGCATAGCCATAAATACGGCCCCGGCAAAAATATCATCGCCCTGTTTAAGGTCTACATATTTTTCGACAATTTTCGACAATTCGACACTATAATCACTGATATTGTATTTCCCACGCTGGGCATAGCACGGTTTTCCGTAGGTATCGTATATTGCTTGGTAATCTGCTAGAAAATTTGCAATATTAAGCGTTGCCTCCTCCTTTGTAAAAAAGGACGTAAATAGCTCATGCTCATTAATAAGTTCCGGATAACGGGAATAAGTCTTAGCATCAGGCCCCGGTATTAGGTATGCCTTACCATGTTGAGGAAATTGTTGAATGGCTTCGTAATACGTTCCATAGTGTTTTCTCAGCTCACCAATTTTTTTGATTAGTAATTGGCAGGCATTCGTCGTGCTAGCTTTATCAAACCAGCCGTCGAGTGTTTTGGCATATTTAACAAAATCATTATAAATAATCGGTGTATAATTATCCTTTAAAATTTTTGCATAAATATATTCTAAAAGGCGCTCCATCGTCGCATCCTGAGCGGAAATCGTTATGTCGTCGTCGATCTCCGTTGCTTGCCTCGCATAGATCTCCGTTGTTTGCCCCATAATGATGGATTGCAATTTATTTAACTGTGCCTCGGTCCTTGCTTTATAGGCCAGAACGAGTGTTTCTTCGTTGATTTGTTCTTCGATTTTTTGCACCAATGGCGAATCATCCTCATCATAGGAATCACCCAATTTCAAGGTCCTATGGAGCACCTGACGAATATCATTTCGAAGATCAAGATCTTTGGAAAATGCGTACTTTTCGACATCCTCTTCTTCTTTCTGCAAGAAAGTCTCTAACCCATCTTCAATCCAATTTTTGATCGGTAATTCCGCTATTTTCCCATCCACCAGTGATATAACTAAGCTCCCGTCTGCCTTTGTTGTTGTGGTACTCAACACGCGATCGACGATGGATGCTTCTAATTCGGCAATGCACTCCTTTGACAGCGCATAGCGCACATCTTCGCGTTCGCTCAGCGTTAGGAGACGCGTTGCCCCTTCATTTCCATCACGCGTTACTGTTTTTATTGCGGTACGAATTTTTTTCTCCGTCAGTTCCGAATTGATCACACCATGAATCGCCTGGGTAACGGTCTCCCTTACTTCACTATCAACAAATTGTTTAATGTTAAATACTTCGCCGTTGAGGTAACCCGTTAGATGCTCAAAAACCTCGTCCGATTCTTTGGAAGGTTTTCCGTCGATAATGTCATTTACGGTCAATTGCTCCGGAATATGATTTTCATTTTTGAGAAGAATAAGGCGACTTTTGATATATTCCAGTGGTCTTTTCAATTCCGCAATGGAAACTGCACTTTCACTTTCTTGCAATTTTACCGGTTCTGAGGAAGACAATAGTTTATTAATTGCGCTAATTTGGCTTTGTAGCTTATATTTTCTAACTTCCGATAGCACTAAATCGCTGACAAGCGAAAGAAATAGACTACGAATTTCCGTTTTGGCTTGGCCTAAAATTTCCTCTTTTTCTTCAATTTCAAAAATACCTTGGCTAATGAATTCTCCGGCAACTTGTTCAAAAAATGCTGCCACTGTTTTTACGCTAGAGAATGCCAAATTTATATTACTCGGAGGGGCTTCGATATAATCCCCAATCGCTTTGGAGATTTCGTCCTTAATTGACAAATCGGATAGATGGAAAGTCGACTTTCCCCTTAGCTGTTCCAGCGTCGTTGAAACGCCTAGGGCAACAAGGTCCATACAGAGACCGTCCGCCGCCGTTGACTCATCGGATCCCGATTGTATGAATTTTCCATTAACGTCCCTTTGAAATAAACTATTGAGTATCTTACGAACATTATAGGACCTAATGGCACTAATTTTGTCCTGGTACAACAATAAAGATGTTTCCTGTATGACTTTATTTTTTAAATAATTCTGAACGGTTGTTTTTAAATCTTCATCTTCATCTTCTGCATCTAAAACAATCTCCTCTGGTTTTGGAACAATGATCGCTTGGCCATCTAAATATTCATGTATCAGATAGTAATTTACATAGGCAACGATTTCTGCCCAGGATAAATTTTCCGTATCCAAATCGGGCGCAAAAATAATTTCTTTAGGATAGTCTTCGATGGTATTTTTCCAGATACCGTTTGAGATTTGAAGTGCCCTATTTGTCAATCGTTCACGCATTGAAACATCCGCACTTAGCAGCTGCGTACTTTTAAGCTGATAGAGTGAATTATTGAAATAGGTATCGTGCGATAGAAAGGTATACCATTCAACATTTTCCTTTGAAAATTCATGCATTTTCGGATCGCACCAGATATATTTTCCATCGTTGGGATTGGGAATTTCCGGTTTTTGTGTTTTGAAGGATAAATCGGAATAACCGGGGCCATCGGCCGATGTTAGTGCTTTGTCTACGGGATTTAAGACATAGGCTGGTAAAGCACCAATTGTCTTTGAAAAATCCGTATCAAGTGCACTTTTTCTCGCTCCAGGCATCCCATCTAAAGTGGGTTGATTAAACGTCGGAAACAAATCATTAATGATTGACGCCGTTGAATTAGGTGCGTTAAATACGTCGGGTTCCGAAAGGTTCAGCGAATGCGCCGTTGGAACTTTATTACCAGGATTTTTGACAAAATCCGGCTTTTTCGTAGGACCATTTTGCTCTCCCGGAACTATCACTTCCACCTCATAAAAGGCAGTATTCTTATTCGGATTAAAGGGATTGTTGCTCGGAGAATCTGGGCTCGTTAGGTCCGGAGAAAGGGCTCCAATAGTCCCTTCAGCATACAATTTTGGATCAACTTTTATCATTTTTTAACTCCTTATTTTAAATTTTACTTTTATAAAAAAATTTTTTTCGGCCCCATTCCTAACCGACGAATGGCAACAGCTTTTTCCGTTTCTCCGTGGCACGCCCCACTGGGATCATTGAAGTCCACTACCATTGGCATTTCCGGCAACTGCGACAAAGCAGGATCAGCAAATGGATTTTGATTACTTTCTCCGTGAAACGGTTCGGTTAGAATGGTGACCTGGGAATTTTGTTCCCGTTGAATTTGCGATTTCAAGGCTGAAATCACGATGCCGTGTCGCGGACGTACACCCGACATTTTCTTTAGCGTTACCGTCTCATAGCCCGCAGCAGTGGATTCTACGACTTCTGGAACCACAACCGAAACGCTTTCCTTGACTTTTTCTGGCTTTTTAACCATTTTTTCAATATCAGCAAGGATCTCCTCCGATGAACGTATTTCATTTTTGGGTGCATCTGCTACGGCCGGCACCGGGGATCCCAACGATTCGCCTTCTCCTAGGGTCACGTTCTTCTGGACTACGGATGGCGTACCCGTGGATAATTTTGTCATTGCCTTTTTCAAAGGATCCGGATCGGCGAAAACGACCCGCAACTCATCGGCATAGTGATGCGCCGTGTGTGCTTCGATTTGCCGTTTCTCCCGTAGATCAGGCAATTCCATTGCGGGTTCCACCTGTGCCGCAGGATTGCGTTTGGGTAGTGACGGCAATGACAGTACTTCTTTCTGCTCAGCCACCGCCTTCTGCACATCTTCCAACGCCTCGGATAGTCGCTTTGAGATGGCAGCTATTTGTTCTTCCGCACTGGTATCGAAAATGCTATCGAGATGAATCTCTTTGACCTTTTCGGACTTCATATCATCGGGCAATTCTTGGAGTACTTTTTCCGCATTGATCGATTTTTCGAATGGTAGGGCCTTCCAACCGTCACGCGGTTTACTGATGGTGCGTTCCAACTCTTCACGCTCGCGAAATACATTGAACATAATTTCCCGTTTCCACTCTTGAATGATTGGCATTTGGAAAAGTTCTTCCTGCTTATCTTCGGTTAAGCCAAAGCGTGCAAAAAATTGTTCCATTTCATCGACAAGCCTCTGTGCCTGCTCCACCAATTCGCCCGTTTCCGGTAACTTCTCCGGCTCCGTTTCTTCTTCCTCGGCATCCAGTATGCTAATAGGAAGGCCCAATTTTTTTACAACTTCCTCTGCTTTCAACCGAATTAATTGTTCATGTAATGTTTTCATAGTTTTTTATTATTATGTTACAGCGATTCTACCCAAGGGTTGGATGGTAATTTCCTCGGTAAGTTCCTGGTGAGAAAGTACCGGTAATTCGTACAATTCTAACTCAATTAATTTGCGGACGTAGCGGCGAATATCCATGGAAGTTAGCAGCACGGGACGGTTCGTCTCCTGTGTAAAATCCCCCACTTCTTCCTTTACCGTGGTGACAATTTTCTTCGCCGTATTGGGTTCCAATGCCAAATAGCTTCCCGCTGAAGTCTGGCGAATGGATTTGCGAATAACATCCTCCGTAACCGGATCCAATAGATAAACTCCCAAAATATTTTGCCCACCGCTGTATTTGTAGCTGATGTAGCGCTTCAAGCTCGTACGCACGTAATCGGCCAATAGAATGGGTTCCTTTTCCTTTTGTCCCCAGTCGATGAGGCACTGCATGATGAGGCGCAGATTGCGAATGGATACGTCCTCCTGGACCAGTCGCTGTAAAACTTCGCCGATCTTTTGCACGGGCAATACGCGCTGCACTTCCTTGACCAACTCCGGGAAATTTTTTTCAAAATTCTCCAGGATAAATCGCGTTTCCTGTAATCCGATAAATTCGGAGGCGTACTTTTTCAGAATAAAGGAAAGATGATAGGTCAAAATTTGGGGTGATGTCATGTAATTGATGCTCGCCTTATCCATCTGCGGAATGAGATCTTTTGAGACCCATAGCGCCGGAATATTGGGCAAAAATGCCTTTTCTTCCTGGTAGGGAATGTTTAGAATACCGAGACTTTCCTTTGTCTCGCGAACGAGCACGCTCCCCTTCAAAATACGTCCCTGGGAAACCGGCACCTCTTGCAATAAAATTTGGTACATTCCATCCGTTAAATTTTCATTGAAACGCAGGTGAATGCCGGGGAATGGTACGCCCAGGTCGAAATACAGCGCCTTGCGGACTTGGATCAATTGATCGTTGAGCACCATCGGATCGACGGATTCCTCGATGGAGGTCGCCACATCGAGCAATAGCGGTACCGTAACTGAAAACTCGCCCTTTTCTTCCTTAAATGTGGGTGTATTGGGTGCGATATCCGAAGGCAATCCGGTATTCTTAGCAACCTTAGCAATTTCACCTGTCCCCTGCGGCTTCCCCTCCGTTTGCATCAGTGAGCGACCGGTCAAAAAAATCAGCGTGCCGATCACGACAAAGGGAACCTTTGGAAATCCCGGAATGAGCATGAATCCAATACTCATAATTCCTGCAATGACCAATGCCTTGGGCTTGGATAGCAACTGTTTACCGATATCATTGCCCAGGGGTTTCGCATCGGAGGAACTCACGCGGGTTACGATGACACCGGCCGTGATGGAAATGAGCAGGGAGGGCAGTGTGGAAACGAGACCGTCACCGATGGTGAGAATGGCATAGGTTTTGATTGCCTTATCCGGTGTCATACCTTTTTGGAAAACACCGATAATAAGTCCCGCAATGATGTTAATGACGGTCATGATCAAGCTGGCAATGGTATCGCCCTTGACGAATTTCATTGCCCCATCCATGGCACCGTAAAGCTGATTTTCCTGCTCCAAATCCGTGCGCTTTTGCTTGGCCTGCTCCGTATCGATGCTACCTGCCCGCAGATCCGCATCGATGCTCATCTGTTTACCCGGCATGGCGTCCAGAGTAAAACGGGCCGATACCTCCGAAACCCGTTCCGCACCTTTCGTGATGACGATAAATTGTACGATAAGCAAAATACCGAAAATAACCGCACCGACCACGAAGTTTCCTTGGACGACGAAATCGCCGAAGGTAAAGATGATTTCACCGGCATCGGCGGTCAACAGAATCATTCGCGTACTGGTAATATTCAGTGAGAGGCGGAACAGCGTTGTAAATAGCAAAAGACTGGGGAAGGTCGATATGTGGAGCACACGCGGTATATACATCGACAGCATCAGTAGGCTGATACTCATCGACAAATTGAGTGCGATCAGCAGATCAAATAGAAAGGTCGGAATGGGCACGATCATTAGCATAATGACGGCGACGACGACCAATGCCAAAAAGATATCGTTATATTTCGATACCGTTGCCAGCATACTACTAAATTTTGTATTAAAGCTCATGATACGGCCTTTGTTTTAGATTTTGGACAGGCAATGGCCAAGCGGAGATCCTGTTCCTGCATGCCGAGAAAACGGGTATAAGCGGAACGGGCATCCATATCCTGTCCCAAAGCCCACAGTGTTTTACTTTTCAAAATAAAGAACAACTTTTTCCTATCCCTTGATTTAACGAGCGATTCTGCGGCTTTGATAGCATCAATGGCAGTTCCCGGCGTTCCCGTTTGCAGGGCAGCGAAGGCAAGGGAGAGATTCACCTGAGAATCCTCAGGAAAATATTCAGCAAGGATCAGCGATAGGGCAAGTGCCTCATCGAATTTATTATAGCGCAGAAAAAGGTAGACTAGAATTTCTAAAAATTCCTTTTGCGTATCATTCATAGCATCCATCCGGATTGTAAATATACGAATAGATGAATTTTTTGCAACTTTTTCGTTTATGAAAATAAAAAAATTCAGGAAAAACGTTTACTAACAAAAATTGGAGATTTTGAAAATCTCCGTTGCCCATTAAAAAGTAATTACTTAGAAGCTAACTATCGCCAATTAGGTAATTTTTTTATTCTATACTTTCATGGATGTTGAAGATATTCTTTTAATATGTAATCTGCATTTTCGATTTTTCTTCCATCGGGACCTTCTTGCCCTATGAGAAATGGAACTGTTACAACAGCAATATAATCCTTTATCATCTCGCCATCTAGCATGTACCCTAGGAGCTGCTCTTCCGCCATCAAATGGACTCTTAAGTGCTCCGCATAATATAATGCATCAAGAGGTGGAGTTCCTTGGTGTTTAAACTCTTTGACCATATCACGCCAATGAAGCACGGGTATCTTTTTCTGTGCCAAAATCGGCCTATATTTTTCCAATACTGCATTCCATTGCGAAGGATCTATCCTAGGAGCAGCCGAGGAAGGGGGAATATACAGTGCTTGTGTTCGTAGAACATCTTCGAAATATTCCCTCGATACCAAATCGCCACCATGGATCACGTCCCCATCTGGACTTATATACTGACCACCTGCTCCAATTTGAATATATTTATTGTGTTCTATCAGCTTGATAATAGCTTCGCTTTTTTTCAATCCATAAAATTCATTAATCACATCTGATTCATCATCAAACTTTCGAAAAATACTATATCGAAAAATTACTGGTACTCTTTGTTGCGCTAGGGACATAAACTTACCCAATATCACCCTATCTCTA
>JAIRZB010000039.1 GCA_031267435.1 Puniceicoccales bacterium
TGTCGATTGAAGTCCGGATATTTACTGCACGCATACGTCCGAATACCTCCTGAGCGTAATCCATATTATGGTCATTAAGTGGCAATAGGCGGACCTGTTCCGGAGAAAGCCAAGTAGGAAAATCACCGTTAAAATGCTCAATTAGTAGTCCGCAAAAACGTTCCATGGAACCAAAGGGTGCCCGGTGAATCATAACCGGCCGATGCGGTCTATTATCACTGCCCATATAGCTGATAGCGAAGCGTTCCGGAAGGTTATAATCGATTTGAACCGTACCCAATTGCCATTCGCGACCGATAACATCCCTAATAACGAAATCGATTTTGGGCCCATAAAATGCAGCTTCGCCGGTTTCCATGGAATAGGGGACGCCGAGTGTTTTAGCTGCTTTTTGCAGAGCGCCTTCCGCCTTCGCCCAGGATTCGTCGCCACCGATATATTTTTTAGAATTCGGATCACGGAGGCCAACACGCACGCGAAAATCGACAATACCAAGCGTCGAAAAAATCATTTTTACCAAACCTAAGCATTCCAAAATTTCGTTAGGCAGTTGTTCTTCCGTGCAAAAGATGTGAGCATCATCCTGAGTAAATCCACGCACACGCGTCATTCCGGTAAGTTCTCCGGATTGTTCCCAGCGATACACTGTGCCAAACTCCGCTAATTTTATGGGTAAATCGCGATAGGAGCGCATTTTAAAGGCATAAATTTTTATGTGTCCCGGACAATTCATCGGTTTCAGTAAAAACCCATCCAATGAACCATCTTCGAGGCCGCTTACCAATTCGGCACAGGTCAAATTTTTATTATTTTCAAGGGTTGCTTGTTCGGCAATCGGCGGATATTGCGCATCCTTATAGTAGGGAAAATGGCCGGAAATACGGAACAGGTCCAGCTTGGCAATGTGGGGAGTAGAAACGAGCATGTAGCCCAAATTTTCCAGCTCAGTGGAAATAAATTTTTGTAATTCTGTGCGAATAATATTTCCTTTAGGGAGCCATAGAATGAGACCTTGACCGACCGTATCGTCGATCATAAACAGGTCGAGTTCCTTGCCCAACTTGCGATGGTCGCGTTTTTTCGCCTCTTCTACTTGGGTAAGGTAAGCTTCAAGCGCTTCCTTCGAATCGAAGGCGATACCGTAAATGCGTTGCATTTGTTGATTTTTTTCATCGCCACGGTAATATGCTCCGGCAATAGTAAGTAACTTAAAGGCCTTAATTTCGTTGGAATTTTGCACATGGGGACCGCGGCAAAGGTCAACAAAATCACCATTACGATAGATAGTTATGGTTTCGCTATTGGGAATATCGTTGAGGCGCGACAATTTATAAGTTTGCTGACGATCGGAGAAAAGTTTATGAGCTTCAGCGCGGGAAATAATCTGGGATTCAAAGGCCTGATTCTGATCGATTAGGCGTTGCATTTCCGTTTCAATTTTTTGAAAATCGTCCGTAGTAAATTTATAATCCAGATCAAAGTCATAGTAAAATCCGTCATTCGTTGCGGGA
Organism: Puniceicoccales bacterium; assembly: GCA_031267435.1. Classification (GTDB taxonomy): domain Bacteria; phylum Verrucomicrobiota; class Verrucomicrobiia; order Opitutales; family LL51; genus LL51. The sequence goes on from JAIRZB010000039.1 coordinate 1,512, forward strand.
CCGATATCGAATTTTACCGATGGAAACAAGTGTTGAATGGCTGCAGCTAAAATATGGGCCGCCGAATGTCGAATGTTTAAAAGTTTCGATTCCATGGTAATAAGCTCCGAAACCTTTATCTTTTGTCAACACCTGTCTAATCGGATCAGATTGGAAGATCGGAAGTTCACTCAAATAAGAAACTCAATTGCTCTTGTTCTCGGGAGTTCCGAAGAAATGGATTTAAACATCGATCTGTTCCTAGTGCGTCATTTTCATAATTAATTGTTATGTTTAAAGGAGTAATGATTTGATAATGGCCCTGAGCTTGATCAACGAAAAGGAACATGCGAACAACTTTTGGGGCATTTACGGCATCGCAATTGATTCCTTTAGTAAAACGACCGATAGACTCATAGGGAGTTCCAATCTCCAAAATAATGCAAATTCCCAGATATTGTGCTATAGCCTTCAAATGATTCACCCCCAAAGGTGCATTAATGTAAATGCCTAAATCCGCTAAGTTTCTTTCTAATTCTTCAGCAAAAGCACAAACTTCGCTGTAATTAACAATAATGGTTCCTTCTTCTCCTCCAAAATTCATCACTTGATCGATTTTCTGAGCTGCCAATAGAGCGGCATACCCACATAGATTTTCATTAAAAGCCGATTGCGGATTCCAATCCACTTTCAATCCCCGGGAAGCTAATTCCATTTGAAGCGTTCCTAGTATGTTTGGAAACGCGTTTGCATTTTCTAAAAGTTCGCTTGGGTTCCCTTCAAAAGCCCAATTATAAACGCCATTAAAAAAGTCTTCGGTTTCATTCAAGAAGCTTTGAAATAGCGATGGAGATTCCTTTTTATTGATGGCATTCCATCTATTTTTACAATTTATATCGGATCGACCGGGAAAATAGCTTGCGATTTTACGCCAATTATTCCCGAACCTCCTAGCGTATTCAATCAACTGATTATCTTCCTCTTCGTTCCAGGCCGAAGGTTCAAATGGCCTTACAAAATTATTCCATCGCTCTCGGCATTGTCTTTGGTTTCGACCTGGCATTGCATCGGCGATAATATTCCACCTTTCACCAATTTTACGCACGAAAGTGACCAGTAGTTCATCTTCGTCGGGATTCCATTGAATGGATCTTGTCGAACTTGTGGATGCGTTTGTATAACTGATGGCTGAAATGAAACAACCAAAACCTAAGGATAATATTTTTAATTTATTCATGTCGTTTTACATTATAACATATTTTTTTTATTCTTAAATATAAAAATGTAAAATTTTTAAATATTTTTGCTTTAATCCAATTGAGCGAAGATGTCATCGATGTCGTCGGTAGTCATCGATGTCATCGGTACAGTGAGTGAGTCGGGACAGTGAGTGAAGACGCCACCGATGTCGCCGGGACAGTCGTTCTCATAATGCATTTCTATATTTTGAGGAGTGATGATTTGATAGTGGCCAAAATTTTGATCAGCGAAAAGGAAAATTCTAACAATTATTGGGGCATTGGGATTGAATTCTCTAGTATAATGACTATAAGTCTCATAGGGAGTTCCAACCTCCAAAATAATGAAAATTCCCAGATGTTGTGCTATAGCCTCCAAATGATCCATATCCAAAGGCGCATCAATTAAAATGCCGTAAGCTTCTAATCTCGCCCTTAAATCTAGAGCAAATTCTCTAACTTTGCTGCGAGTAATAAAAACATGTTGAATGCCTTCTTCTCCTGTTATGAAACGGATTTCACGAGCCGCCAATAGAGCGGAATATGCACATAGATCTTCACGAAAAGCTGAGCCCACATCCCAGTCTACTTTCAATCCTTGAGGATCTAATCTCTCGTTAAGCTCTCCTAGTCTGCGGCCAAGCGCGTCTGGATCTTTTTTTCGAAGCTCCGGTTTCCCTGGAAAAAACCAATTATAAATTTTTCGCCATAGCGATGACGACTGCGATTGTTGTTCACGCGAGTGGCGTTCATTGGCGGTCCATCTGTTTTTACAAGTCGTAGGGGATCGATTGACAAAATAACTTGCAATTCGAGGCCAATTAGAGCCTAACTCCTTAACTTTTTGAACCAATAGATCATCTTCCTTTGGAGTCCAAACCGAATTACTTGAACTTAGATAATTATTCCATCGCTCTCGG
>JAIRZB010000060.1 GCA_031267435.1 Puniceicoccales bacterium
ATACGTGAATCCCCGCAAAATCCGCCGAGGGATAAAATGCTCGAAACATCTTGACAGCCACAGGGTTTCCTTCAAGGATGAATAGTAGAGGGCGAGCGTAAGCGGCATGTCAAAACTCCGATACAGGGAATTTTATTCTACTCCGCATAAAAGCTAGTTCTTAGAATCTATAATTCGGGTCAAGGAATTTTTTTAAAAAAAAAATTACTATCACCGCAAAGTATCTTTTCGTTCTGTTTTTTATCTTTGCAAATGTTCAAGTATCGAGATTCGCCAACTATCCTTTCCCAAGTTCTTCAAGGATTAATTTAGAATTGCCACCCTTATAACCTGGAGCAAAGCAACACGAAATCTCGGCATTAGTCGGCACGGCGTAGCGAATATCGGAGGTATAACCTGTTTTGTCCCATTTTAGAAATTTCGCTGGTCGGCTGCCGTCAAACCAAACGATATGGCCATCGCAGTAGACCACGTAACCGCCTTTAGATCCGTAAAGTCCTGCCGTTTTCATCCCAGGTACTATCGGTGCAGAGTCCACGGGTAAAGATTACTCCAAATCTCCGTCGGTTTTCCAAAATTTATTTCGATCCACTGTTCATGCGCCACCGGTACCGGCGTGATAGATAAGGAGCAAAGAATCGTCCGTATCCTTGATGTTGTTTACCAAATTCCATCCACTGGAAATAAATGCATTATTCGGTATGGCATCGCGAATATCGGACGTATATCCCGATTGATCCCACTTCAAGAATTTCGCCTGCCGACTGCCATCAAACCAAGTGGCATGGCCATCGCAGAAGACGACATAACCACCTTTGTCGCCATAGAGTCCGTACTTGGAGTGCCATGTTCCGTTTGCTTTTAAGCCTCGCGTGAAGGCTACGGGCGTGGTGGCGAGCGGAACCGATGCGGACAAGCCGGCGATCGTGCAATAGCTCAAAGAAACAGAAACTTTATTACTCGCTAATATATTACTTATATCATTTTTACTGAATTCGTATGACGCCACATGGGCATTAGCGTCACCGCCCATTGGAACGCTAATGACTTCTGTTTTTACTTTTGAGGCGTACCTATCGCCTTGGGCGACATAGATATAGGGATCATTAAGGATGCTTCTCGCTTGACCTTGCCAACCGCTACCAAGGCTACCGCCGGACAAATAGTGAACAAGTTCAAAGCCTCCGAGTAAGCCCAATCTCGGGACGGTTGCAATTGGTCCCCAACTATTATCGACGGTATAAATTTTCCAAGCCTCGGCGATTTTTTTGAGGTGGGAGACGTCCTGAATTTTCTGTGCGCTGAGCTTAATCGCACTCATCGCCGGCATGAGAATAGTCAGTAAAACACCGATGATCGAAATCGTAAAAACGACTTCAACAAGCGTAAAGGATCTTTTCTTTTTACTTTTTACATTCTTACGATTCGTTGATTCGTTGATTCGTTGATTCGTTGATTGCTCGATTGCTCGATTGCTCGATTGCTCGATTGCTCGATTGCTCGATTGCTCGATTGCTCGATTGCTCGATTTTTGGTAAATGATGCGCTAAAAACCATGGACATCATTATCTCGATTTCGCAAATCCCGTCAAGTAAAAAATACAAAAAATTTTCACTTTCTTCAAAAAATATTTCCCAGAATTTATTTTAGAAAAAATATTCCGAAAAAATTTGACAGTGGCGAATTTTCCGTCAGGCACAAAAAGTGGGTCCCTAAAAACACTTGACATCGGCAAACTTTTCCCAAGACTGAGCAGTAGAAGGTGGAAGCAACGGTACGTCAAAAAAATTCCTTTTCGAGAAAATCTTCGTCGACTTTTTTAAGATTTACGCCAAAATACCACTTTCCTTTTGCCCTTGTTTCTGGAATTTTTCCCTAAAAGTTTTCCCTAAAAAACTTGACAACTACAAATTTCGATCCAAATTGGAGACATAGGGCAAGAGTGGAGGTTGCGTTTTGATTTTTGGGCCTGGATTCCAGTCCTGTTCAATGCAGGATTCTTGCCCTACCGGTTCCTCGAACTCCGACCATTCGGTACCAGGATTTCTGCCTGCCCGATTGCTTAATTTCGCGTATTCAGTGTAAACAATTTTCCGCCATTTACCTGCGAAACAAATCGCTTTTTGTAAATGGTTAAATTTCCTCATAGAGTGCCACGAAACTTCCGGAAACAAAATTTTAAAATAGCGCCTTGACAATGCTGAGTTTTCTTTCAAGGATGAGAGCAACGACACGTCAAAATTCAGGCCACGATGCATAAATTCCCGCAAATATCCGCCGAGGCATTAAAATGCTCGAAACAACTTGACAGCCACAGGGTTTCATTCAAGGCTGAGTAGTAAAGGATGGAAGCAACCGGCACGTCGAAACTCAGGCCGTGGCATAAAAATCTCCGCAAAAATCCGCGGAGGTTTTAAAATATCCGAAACATCTTGACAGCCACTACTTTTTTCCAAGACTGAATAGTAGAAGGTGGGAGCAACGACACGTCGAAACTCAGGCCATGGCGTGTAAATCCCCGCAAATATCCGCCGAGGTTTAAAAAAATATCTTCCGAAAAAATTTGACAACGGCGGATTTCTCGCCAAGAGTTATCGTGTGAAAAATGATTTAATGGTTGCCAGTAGAAATTTACCGAAAAACATTGCAATAAGTGGCATCGCAAATTTGCTTATACCTTTCAAAAATATCATAAACCTCATCGGGGTACCCATATGGTTCCCCAAGAAAACACAGTTTCTTTTTTGAAAATTTTGATCATTATAATCCGAAGTTGCTTGAATGATGAAAAGGGTTATTAATAATTGCATTATGCCAAAGGTAATTCATCTTTCCGAAAATTTATTTGAGTCTACGATTAACGAAAATAGGGGGAAAATTATTATTGATTTCTGGGCCCCCTGGTGCGGTCCTTGCCGTTCCCTTGGAAAAATTTTGGACACACTCTCCAACGAGCGCGATGACGTTGCCATTTACAAGATGAACGTGGATGAATGCTCTTTTTTGACGGAAAAGTACGACATTTCATCGATCCCGACGATGCTATTTTTCAACGATGGAAAATTAATCGATCAGACGATCGGGTTGATGACGAAGATGGATATTCTTGGAAAATTTTATTAAAAATGCTTGACTTATGCGAATCTTTTTGATCCCCTTATCCCATGGACCAATCGAGGCAAAACTACTTTAGGGGAATTGCGTGGTTTACTGCGAGCCTCATGGTTTGTGAAACCAACGATGTGATTACAAAATTTTTAGAAAGGAGTCTAAATCCATTACAAGTCATACTGGGCCGATTTTTTTTTAGCACGCTAGCCCTATTGCCCTTTATGTTTTTTGATGGTAAAAATTTTCGCAGCCGATATCTCGGGGCAAATTTTTTAAGAGGGTTTATTCTTTTTACGGGCATGTTTATTTGGTGTTATGGTCTCGACGCGTCTCAATTGAGCATTGCCTGCCTGATTAATTTTACCACGCCCATGTTCACGTTGATTTTAGCGGCACTTATTTTGAAGGAAAAAATCGGGAAAGCGCGCATCATGGCAACGCTTGTTGGATTTTCAGGAATAGCAATTGTACTCAATCCGCGCACGGCCTCTTTTTCAGTAGCAACGGCTTCTCTATTTTTACTTTCAGCGCTATTTTTTGCCCTACTCGACATTCTTAATAAAAAACTAGTCACAAAAGAAACAATGTTGGGCAGTTTATTTTTTACGGGATTTTTCACCAT
>JAIRZB010000021.1 GCA_031267435.1 Puniceicoccales bacterium
GACCTCCTTGATGACGCGGAGCTACTGGATCTCGTTGAGATGGAAGTGCGTGATCTGCTAATAAAATATGAATTTGACGGTGATAATATTACGGTTATCCGCGGTTCGGCTCTGGCGGCATTGGAGGGAAAGCCGGAGGGTGTAGAGGCAATTGGGCGACTTTTGGAGGCACTCGACAAGGATATTCCTGAACCACAGCGCGACATCGACAAGCCATTTTTGATGGCGGTCGAGGATGTTTTTTCCATTACGGGTCGCGGAACGGTGGCGACTGGGCGTATCGAACGCGGTGTGGTTAAGGTCGGCGAAGAGGTCGAAATTGTTGGCCTCGGTGATACGAAAAAAACAATTTGTACGGGCGTCGAAATGTTTCGCAAGTTACTCGATGAGGGGCGTGCCGGCGACAATGTTGGTTTATTGCTGCGCGGTCTTGAAAAGAAGGAAGTGGAGCGCGGTCAAGTCATTGCAAAACCGAAAAGTATCACGCCCCATTTTAAGGCAAAGGCTGAAATTTACGTTTTAACCAAGGATGAAGGCGGACGCCATACGCCGTTTTTTAATGGCTATCGACCGCAATTCTTTTTTGGAACGGCGGATGTGACAGGGGTTGTGACGTTGCCGGATGGAACGGAAATGGTTATGCCGGGAGATAATTTGAATGTGGCGCTCGAGTTGCAGAAGAAGATTGCCATGGAAAAAGGGCAGCGCTTTGCGATTCGCGAGGGCGGTCGGACGATTGGTGCGGGGCGCATTACTGAGATTATTGAGTGAAATTGGTAAAAATTATTGACTATAGGGTACAAAAATCCTTTTGTTGATTAACTGATAGGAGAATAGCTCAATTGGCAGAGCAACGGTCTCCAAAACCGTAGGTTGGGGGTTCGAGACCCTCTTCTCCTGCCAGCAAGTATATGTATGAAGATGAGAAATCCCTTGAGACGAGTCGGTATATTTTTTGGCGAGACGGCGAGCGAGCTTAAAAAAGCTTCTTGGCCAAGTCAAAAAGAAATGCGTCATTACGTCAGCGTTGTGCTAGTCGGGATGGCGATTTTGGGCGTTTATGTGGCGATTGTAGATTTTGCGCTTTTACACATTGTGGAGTTGTGTAGCGATTGGGTACGGGGGCGTTTAGGGCGATAGCGATGGTACTTTCAATGCAGGATTCGCGCTGGTACGCTTTGCAAGTTTTTTCCAATCAGGAGGCTAAGGTGAAGGTGTATCTTGATAAATTTGCTATCCGGGAAGGAGTGGCGATTGACGAAGTTTTGGTGCCATCGGAGAAGGTGGTTGAGATTAAAAATGGTAAGCGCTATCATCGTATCAAAAAGTTTTATCCAGGCTATGTATTCGTTCGAATGAAGTTATACAATGAGGAAGAAAAATTGTTGCAATCTCCGTGGTATTTCGTGCGCAATGTACAGGGTGTATTGAATTTTGTGGGCGGCGAGCGGCCGGTACCGTTGCGGGAGGATGAAGTGAGCCGGATTTTGGATCAGGCGAAGGCTGCGGCAACGGCGGCACCCGTGCAGCGGGTACAATTTAAGGCTGGGAGCAAGGTAAAAATTACGGATGGTCCATTTGCGGAGTCTTTGGGTAATGTGTCGGAAATCGATTTGGAGAATGGAAAGATGCAAGTATCCGTATCATTGTTTGGTCGGGAGACACCGGTGGAGTTAGAGTTTTGGCAAGCGGAAATAGTAAGAGAGTAAAATTATGGCAAAAAAAATAGTAAAGCAAATTAAGTTGCAGTTGCCGGCTGGGGCGGCGAATCCCGCACCTCCGGTTGGTCCTGCGCTCGGGTCGGCCGGTGTAAATATTATGGGCTTTTGCAAGGAGTTTAATGCGCGAACGAAAGATATGTCCGGGATGATTATTCCTGCCGTGATTTCTGTCTATGCCGATCGCTCGTTTACCTTCGAGTTGAAGTCTCCGCCCGCTTCGGTGTTATTGCAGAAGGCGGCAGGAGTCACGAAGGGTTCCAGTGTGCCGAATCGCACAAAGGTTGGCAAGGTGACGCACAGGCAATTGGAGGAAATTGCGGAAACGAAAAAAGCCGATCTCAATGTGGAAAATTTGGATGCGGCGGTAAAAATGATTGCGGGAACGGCGCGCAGCATGGGTATTGAAGTTGTTGGGTAATTGTTGGTTTAGGGAATTTAGGGAAAATTGTTTTTGCTGGAATATTTTAAATGGCTTGACAAAGATAAAAATTGCCCTAGCGGTATTTATGATTTGTTTATGAAAAAACGGAGCAAGCGTCAGTTAAAGGGGCATGAGGTTGCTGATCTAAGCCAGTACTTTTCCGTCGAGAATGCCGTTGCATTACTCGAAAGAATGCCAAAGGCTCGTTTCGATGAGACCGTAGAGTTAGCGCTTCACCTGGGTGTCGATCCCAAGCAAAGCGACCAAATGGTTCGCGGAATCGTGAGCTTACCGAATGGTAGTGGCAAGCGAGTGCGGGTTTTGGTATTTACAGAGAAGCCGGAAGAGGCAATGGCGGCGGGGGCCGATTTTGCCGGTCTAGAGGATTTGATTGAAAAAATTCAATCCGGGTGGCTTGATTTTGATGTGGCGATTTCGACGACTTCCGCGATGAAGCAGGTACGCAATGTCGCTAGAATACTGGGGCCGCGTGGCATTATGCCGAATCCAAAATCGGGAACAGTTTCCGATGATGTTGCGGGAGCGGTTCACGAGGTAAAGGCGGGGCGCGTTGAATTTAAAATGGATAAAACGGCGAATATGGCTGTTGTTGTGGGGAAGCGTTCCTTTGCGGCGGATAAATTGGTGGAAAACATAGGAACGGCCATTGATGTGATTGTAAAAGCGAAACCTGCGAGTATTTCGGGTGGTTTTATTAAAAATATGACACTAACGGCGACAATGGCTCCGGGAATTAGGTTGGAACGCGGAATTTACAGTGTGGGTTCGGGAGGAGCATTATGAAAGCTGAGAAGAAGTTTTTAGTCAGTGAGGTTTGTGATCATCTTGGTAAGTCGGATTATGTTTATCTGGCGGACTTTTCTCGCGTGACCGTTGCGGCGATTTCCACGCTTCGCAGGAATTTACGGAGTGACGACGCGGAATGTCATATCGTTAAAAATAGTGTATTGAAAATTGCGCTTAGTGAAAATGGCTGTGAAGATTTGGATGATAAATGCTTTGAGGGGCACACGGCGATTATCGTTGGCGGTATAAATCCCGCAGGGGTCGCGAAAGTTTTATTCAAATTTTCCAAAGATAATGAGGAAAAAATGGGCGTAAAAGGTGGCGCGCTTTCCAAGCATCCGTTGGCGGTTGGCGAGATTAAGGCGCTATCGGAGTTGCCATCACTCGAAGTTTTGCGTGCGCAGGTTCTAGCATTGTTCAATACGCCGGCACAGCAGCTGGTGAGGGTGTTTAATGCGGTACCGCAGGGTATGGTCAATGTTTTACAGGCGAGGGCGAAGGAAGTTTAGCATTAGAAAAGAAATGAATTTAGGGGAGAGTTCTCTTAAATGGCAATGGTTGTCGCTAAATTTGTTTCTGGAGGATAAAAAATGGCAAATATTACAAAGGATCAAGTTATCGATTGGCTGAGTTCTCAATCCGTTTTAGAAATTGCCGGATTGGTGAAGGACTTGGAAGAGAAGTGGGGTGTTAGTGCGAGTGCTCCCGTGGCAGCGATTGCAATGCCCGCAGCGGGGGCAGCGGCTGAGGTCAAGGAGGAAAAAACGGAGTTTGACGTTATTCTATTGTCCGCCGGGGATAATAAAATTAATGTCATCAAGGAAGTTCGCGCTATTACCGGCCTCGGACTAAAGGAAGCGAAAGAACTCGTCGATGGCGCACCAAAGCCCGTTAAGGAGATTGTTTCGAAGGCTGATGCGGAAGAAATGAAAAAGAAGTTGGAAGCGGCCGGCGCCAAAGTAGAACTTAAGTAATTGGATAGTTGTTTGATCAAGTTAAGGTGTGCAGTTTTGTGGACTTCCTCGAGGTCTGCAGAGCTGTTTTTGTTGTCGTGTGAAATTTAGTTAAAGGTGTTTGTGTTTTTCTCGTATGACTGATAGAATTAATTTCGGAAAACTGGAGGAAGTTATTTCTCCTCCAAATTTTATAGAAAATCAAATCGATTCGTTTAAGGAATTTTTACAGGGCGATGTTGCGGTTGGAAGTCGAAAAAATATTGGCTTAGAAAGCGCTTTTCGCGATTTTTTTCCCATTGAAAGTTACGACGGAAAGTGTCGGCTGGAGTATGTTTCCTACCGCATTTGTGAGCCGCGTCACAGCGAAGATTATTGCATTTGCGATGGAACAACCTTTGCGAGTTCGCTGTACGTTACGCTTCGGCTATGCGAAGAAGGGGAAATGCGGGAGGAGGAGATTTATTTTGGTGAATTTCCGGTCATGGGGAAACGGGGCTCCTTTGTGATCAATGGTGCGGAGCGTGTCGTTGTAAGTCAGCTACACCGTTCGCCGGGGGTCTGTTTCGAAGAAACTATCCATGCCAGCGGGAAAGTGCTCCATGCGTTCAGAATCATACCCGATCGCGGCACGTGGCTCGAGGTGCAATTTGATCCCAATGATCTGTTGTATGTGTATTTAGATCGCCGTCGCCGTCGCAGGAAATTTTTATTGACGACCCTGCTTAGGGCATTCGGTAATAGTTCCGATCAGGAAATTTTGAGTTTATTCTATAAGATAGAAAATAAAAAAGTCTCTTCATTTAGGGCAGATGCGAATCTTGCTAATTATATTTTGGTCGATGATGTTGTCGATGCGAAGGAGGGCATTGTTCTTGTTCGTGCCCATGAGTCGCTTTCGAAGGGATTGCTTCAGGCCTTTGAGGCTGCCGGAATTGAGCACTTGGATGTGGTTAATGTATCGTTTGACGATGGGTTATTGGTTCGTACGCTAAAAAAAGATCCCGCAAAGAATACGGAAGATGCATTGCGAGAAATTTATAAACGTTTGCGTCCCGGGGAACCGGTGATGGCTAATAATGCTGCGGGAATGATGTCTCGTTTATTTTTAGAACGGAAGCGCTACGATTTGGGTCGCGTTGGGCGAAGAAAATTGAATCAGCGCTTAAAACTTAATAAGGATATTGATGATCGCCTCGTCGATACGATAGATATTGTTGCGGCGACAAAATTTTTATGTCGTTTGCGCAAAGGGGAAGAGTACGTCGATGATATTGATCATCTCGGCAATCGGCGCATACGCAATGTTGGAGAGTTATTGGTCAATCAGTGCCGTGCCGGTTTGGGAAAAATGGAGCGACTGATTCGCGAACGTATGGCGCTCTTTGACAATAGCGTGGATACGATTATTCCGCAGAAATTAGTTAATCCGAAAATTTTTATGAGTTCGGTGCGCGATTTTTTTGCGCGCAGTCAACTATCGCAGTTTATGGATCAGATCAATCCATTGTCGGAATTGGCACACAAACGAAGGCTTTCGGCGCTTGGTCCGGGTGGTCTAAGTCGTGAGCGTGCAAGTTTCGAAGTGCGCGATGTTCATTCGTCCCACTATGGTCGTATTTGTCCGATCGAGACTCCGGAAGGTCCCAATATTGGTCTTATTAATTCCCTGGGCACATTTGCGCGCGTCAATGAATTTGGGTTCATTGAGACGCCCTATCGCGCCATAAAGAATGGGCGTGTGACCGGTGAAGTGATTTATTTGGATGCGACCGATGAGGGCAGTTGTATGATTGCGCAGGCCAACTCGGAGATGGATGCCGATGGTAATCTTCTAGGGAATGTTGTGGTGCGCCAACGGGATATGATTTTGGAAGTTGAGCCATCGAAGGTGGACTACATGGATGTTTCGCCCAAGCAAGTCATTTCCGTGGCGGCGGGGTTGATACCGTTTTTGGAGCATGATGATACTTCGCGGGCATTGATGGGAGCGAATATGCAGCGACAGGGTGTGCCATTATTATCGCCGGAAGCTCCGCTCGTAGGGACGGGATTGGAACGAAAAGTTGCGGTTGATTCGAAAAATGTCGTTTCCGCGGTGGAAGATGGTATTGTGGCTTCGGTCGATGCGATGCGCGTCGTGGTGACAAAGGATGGTTTGATGCCTAAAAAACTGGATCCTAGGGGAAATCCATCGGCCGGTGTTCATATTTACAATTTGCGAAAATTTATCCGTTCCAATTCGGCTACTTGCTTTAATCAGCACCCAATAGTGGAGAAGGGGCAGGCGATCAAGGAAGGTGATCCATTGGCCGATGGAGCTGGAACGGATCATGGGGAATTGGCCTTGGGACGCAATGTTTTGGTCGCATTCATGCCTTGGAATGGTTACAATTTTCAGGATGCGATTATTCTAAGCGATCGGCTGGTGAAAGAAGATGTATTTACATCGGTTCACATTGAAGAGTTTGAAATCGTTGCGCGCGATACAAAACTAGGTGCTGAAGAAATTACTCGCGATATTCCGAATGTGGGCGATGAGGCATTGAAAAATTTGAATCGCGATGGTATCGTTCGCGTTGGAGCAGAAGTAAAAGCGGGCGATATTTTGGTTGGGAAAATTACACCAAAAAGTGAATCGGATTTGGCTCCAGAAGAAAAATTATTGCGAGCAATTTTTGGCGAAAAGGCGGCGGATGTGAAAGATACGTCGCTTCTAGTGCCGCCGGGTTGCGAAGGTATTGTAATGGATGTTAAATTTTCCGGTAGTATCAGTGGGGAAAAGGAAGAGGTTTCCGAAGCGAATCTGCGCCGTCGCGTTAAAAAAGCTAATGAAGAATTTCGGGGGCAACTGGAAAAATTACAGGATGATTTGACGGAATCCCTTTCGAGCATTCTGTTAGGGGAAAAAATTCCACTCGATATTTCTAACGGAGAAACGGGGGAAATTATTATTCCGGCAAATCGTAAAATTACAAAAACGTTGCTACGTCGCATTGCGGCTTGTTTTGATACATTGGATATTCCCGCTTCGCCGGTAAGGAATCGTATCTTAGAAATTATTGATGCCTATCGCCAAAAATTTGTCGACCTCGAAAAGGAACGCATTCAGAGGGTGGAGGCGATTGAAGCGGGTGATATCGATGATACGGGTATCATTAAAAATGTAAAAGTATATGTGGCCAATAAGCGTAAAATTCATATTGGTGACAAAATGGCCGGGCGCCATGGCAATAAGGGTGTGGTTTCGAAAATTGTTCCACGCGAGGACATGCCGTTTTTACCCGATGGAACGTCGGTCGATATTATTTTGAATCCCTTGGGCGTACCGAGTCGAATGAATGTGGGGCAAGTTTTGGAGACACATCTCGGTTGGGCTTGCGAAAAATTAGGAATTAAGGTTGCGACACCGGTCTTTGATGGTGTGCCGGAGTTGCAAATCCGCGAATACTTAAAGAAGGCAAATCTTCCAGAAAATGGAAAAAGTGTGCTCTACGATGGTAGAACCGGAGAGCGTTTCGATCAGGAGGTGGTCGTCGGGTATATTTATATGATGAAGCTCAATCATTTGGTTGCCGATAAAATTCATGCGCGTGCGGTAGGTCCCTACAGTTTGGTGACGCAACAGCCCTTGGGAGGAAAGGCTCAATACGGTGGGCAGCGTTTCGGAGAAATGGAGGTTTGGGCGCTTGAAGCCTATGGTGCGGCGTATACATTACAGGAAATGCTGACCATTAAGTCGGACGATGTCCAAGGACGGACGAAAGCCTACGAATCCTTGGTTAAAGGCGATCGTTCTTTGGAGACGGGTGTGCCCCAGTCTTTCAACGTTTTAATGAAAGAAATTCAAAGTTTGTGTCTCGACATTCGGTTGGAGCACGATGAAATATTTGCGGAGTAAGGAAAATTTAAAATGAGTACGGAAGCGGTAAAGGAATTTTTAGGGTTTGATCGGGATAATGAATTTGATACGGTTGCGATTTCGATAGCATCACCGGATGCGATCCGTTCTTGGTCAAGGGGGGAGGTAAAAAATCCTGAAACGATCAATTATCGCACGTTCAAGCCGGAGCCGGGTGGATTATTTTGCCAAAGAATTTTTGGGCCGGTCAAGGACTACGAGTGCGCCTGCGGGAAATATAAGCGCATCAAATATAAGGGAGTTGTCTGTGATCGCTGTGGCGTTGAGGTTACACTTTCCCGGGCGCGCCGTGAGAGCATGGGGCATGTGGAGCTAGCGGTGCCCATTGCGCATATCTGGTTTCTAAAAAGTTTGCCCAGTCGTTTGGGTTTATTTTTAGACATGCCGGTTCGCGATATCGAAAAGATCATCTACTATGAGAGTCACATGGTGACGGATTCGGGATCGACTCCTTTGAAAAAGTGCCAACTCTTGCAGGAGCAGGAATATGAGATGTTGCGTAGCGAATACGGTGACGATGCTTTCACGGCAAAGATGGGCGCTATTGCGATCCGCGAAATTCTTTCCGAAATGGATCTCGAAGAGATGGTCTATAATATTCAGGAGGAAATGTATGCGACCAATGCTAAGCAAATGAAAAAAAAATTAGCCAAACGCCTTAAAATGGTTTCCGGATTTTTGCGTTCGGGATCTCGGCCGGAATGGATGGTTTTGGAAGCATTGCCCGTATTGCCTCCGGATTTGCGCCCATTAGTTCCGTTGGACGGCGGGCGTTTTGCGACGAGTGACTTAAATGACTTATACCGCCGGGTGATTAATCGCAATAATCGTTTAAAAAGTTTGATGCAACTGAAAACACCGGATGTGATTGTACACAATGAGATGCGCATGTTACAGGAGGCGGTCGATGCGTTGTTTGACAATGGGCGCCATGGAAAAGCGGTGCTCGGTGCAGGTAATCGTCCATTGAAATCCCTAGGCGATATGCTCAAGGGAAAGCAGGGACGTTTCCGTCAAAATTTATTGGGGAAACGCGTCGATTACAGTGGTCGTTCCGTCATTGTTATCGGTCCAGAATTGAAGTTGCACCAATGTGGTTTGCCGAAAAAAATGGCGCTCGTTCTTTTTGAACCGTTTATTATCCGTCGTTTGAAGGAATTGGATTTCGTGCATACGGTGCGCAGCGCGCGTAAAATGATCGAACGTCAGGATCCCGAGGTATGGGATATTTTGGAAGAGGTTACACGGGAACATCCTATTTTACTTAACCGCGCGCCGACGTTGCACCGCTTGTCGATTCAAGCATTTGAGCCTATTTTAATCGAAGGAGAGGCGATTCGTTTGCATCCTTTAGTTTGTACGCCATTCAATGCCGATTTCGATGGCGATCAGATGGCTGTCCATGTTCCGCTATCGATCGAAGCGATTATGGAATGTAAGTTACTGATGATGGCGACGCAGAATATGTTTTCGCCGTCGAGTGGTAAGCCGATTTTGACGCCGTCCCAGGATATTATCCTGGGCGTTTACTATTTGACCTATGAGCCGAAGCAGAAGGAGGAACGAATTCCGCTAATGGGCAGCGTTGAAGAAGTTTTAATGGCAGAGGCTCAGGGTGTTGTCACGAAGCAGGATTGGATTCACCTTGCAAACCCAGACTATGGCCGTGTCACACGCTATGGCAATTGCAAGGACCGGGTTATTAAAACGACGGTTGGGCGTGTTATTTTCAATCAGATTTTTCCGCGTTCGCTAGGATTTATTAATTTTTCCATTGGAAAAGGTATGCTGGGGGATCTGATTATGGGAACCTACAAAATTGTCGGCCAAAAGGAAGCGGTACAGATGTTAGATCGGCTTAAAAATCTTGGGTTTTATACAGCGATGAAGGCGGGACTTTCCATTGGCGTCGATGATATGATTGTTCCTCTGGAGAAACGGAATATTATTACCGAAGCGCGGCAAAAAGTGGAGGAAATCGATAACCAATTTCAAAAAGGAATCATTACTTCCGGTGAGCGCTCCAATAAAATTATTGATATTTGGACCAATGCCACGGATGAGGTTGCGCAGGTTGCGTTTGATCGCCTCATGAAAAATGATGAGAAAGATTATATTAATCCTGTTTATTTGATGATGGATTCTGGGGCGCGCGGTAATCGTCAACAGGTCCGTCAATTGTGTGGCATGCGTGGGCTAGTGGCTAAACCGTCCGGTGAGATTATTGAGCGACCGATTCTATCATCGTTCCGCGAAGGATTATCCGTTTTGGAATATTTTATTTCGACACACGGTGCGCGCAAGGGTCTTGCCGATATGGCATTAAAGACGGCCGATGCGGGGTATATGACACGTAAGCTGTGCGATGTGGCGATGGATTGCATCGTTTCCTGCGAGGACGATGCTTGTCGCAATGGCATTTGGAAGCAGGCAGTTATGGATGGCGACGAGGAAATTATCAGTCTGCAGGAACGTATTATTGGTCGTTGTGCTGCGGAAGACGTGCGTAATCCGATGAATTCGGAGGAGATATTGGTGGCCTCCGGTAGTCTAATCACGGCGGATGTTGCTAGAAAAATTGATGAGACTGGAATTGAACGTGTGAAAATTTTATCACCGTTAACCAGTATGAAGGATAATGGTATTCCGGCCATTGCCTATGGTATTGATCCGGCGACGAACAGTATGGTAGCCTGCGGATCAGCGGTGGGTATTATTGCGGCCCAGTCAATTGGCGAGCCGGGAACACAGCTGACGATGCGCATATTTCATATCGGTGGCGTAGCGAGTCAGGTATTAAAAGCTCCCGAACACCGCGCAAAGATGGGTGGTGTTATTCGTCAGGAGAATTTGCGACTCGTTCGGACTACGGATGGCGCAAGTATTGTTTTGAATCGAATGGGGCGCCTCGTTCTTAGTGATGTGAATGGCCGCGAGATTGAAAGTTACGGCATTGTTCCGGGGGCAGTATTGCTGCAAGCCGATGGGGCGATGGTGAAAAAAGATGAATTATTAGCAGCGTGGGATCCTCATAGTGCGCCAATTATTGCAGAGTTTTCCGGGCGTGTGCAATTTAAGGATATCATTTCTGGCATTACGATTAAGCGGGATATCGATGAGGCCAGCGGACGTATTACGACGGTTGTCATTGAACATAAGGAGGAGTTGAATCCGACGATTGAGATTATTGTTCAGGAAAATGATGAGGAACGCGTTGTCGCTGTCTATCCCATTCCGACGGGGGCGCAAATTTTGGTCGACGATGGCAATCAAATTTTAGGCGGGTCGCTATTGGCAAAGACACCGCGTTCGGTTTCAAAAACACAGGATATTACCGGTGGGTTGCCGCGGGTAGCGGAATTATTTGAAGCGCGTCGCCCGAAGGAAGCGGCGGAAATGGCGAAAATTGATGGTGTAATTTCATTTGGCGGAATGATTCGCAATAAAAAACGTATTTGGGTGACAGATACGGAAACGGGGCGCAGAGAGGAACATCTTATTCCTCACGGTATTCATTTAGTGGTTCACGAAGGCGATTTTGTTAATCGCGGTCAGAATTTAACAGAAGGTGTGGCCGATCCCCATGAGATTTTAAATATATTGGGAACCGCTGCGGTACAGGAATATTTGATTTCGGAGGTTCAAAAGGTTTACCGGATGCAAGGTGTGACGATTAACGATAAGCATATCGAAATTATCGTGGCACGGATGCTACGGAAGGTGCGCATTACGGATCCGGGCGATTCAGATTTCTTCTGGGGTGAACAGATCGAGAAGGATCAATTTCTAATAGTGAATGAGGAAATTATTGAGGCCGGAGGAAAACCGGCGGAGGCGGAACCTATTTTGCTAGGGATTACGAAGTCTTCGCTGGAGACGGAAAGCTTTATTTCGGCGGCGTCGTTCCAGGAAACAACTAAAGTTTTAACGGATGCGGCGACGCTCGGTAAAGTGGATGAGCTGCGTGGATTTAAAGAAAATGTAATTATGGGGCATCTCATTCCCGCGGGAAGCGGGTTACCGTCCTATCGCCGCTTAAAGCTTCAGATACTTTCCGACGGCAGCGAAGAACTTATTATGATGCAGAAGTTAGTCCATGACGCACCGAATCCGGAACATGAAATGGCTGCGACGATAGAGGATTAAAATGGTTGATAAAAATTTTAAAATAAGACTTGATTTGAGAAACTTTAGTCATAGTTTAGAGGGAAATTGAACTAATAAAATTCTGATGCCTACCATTAATCAGTTAGTGAAGTCGCCACGTGTAAATGTGGTTGTGAAATCCAAAGCGCCAGCGTTGCGTGAGAATCCGTTTAGGAGAGGAGTATGCGTGCAGGTCATGACGCGTACGCCAAAGAAGCCCAATTCGGCTATCCGTAAGGTGGCGAAGGTGCGCCTGACCAGTGGAATTGAGGTGATTGCCTACATTCCCGATGAGGGGCATAGTTTGCAGGAGCATAGTATCGTATTGGTGCGCGGCGGGCGCGTGAAGGATTTGCCGGGGGTGCGTTATCACATTGTGCGTGGGGCTTTGGATTGTTCCGGAGTGGAAAAGCGTCGTCGGAGTCGTTCGAAATATGGCGTAAAGCGTCCTAAGGCTGGTAAAAAGTAAATGAAAGGAACATATGTCGCGTCGTAGAAGGGCTGAAAGGCGAGAATTTGTAAAGGATCCGAGGTTTAGTAGTGCGCTAATCGGGCAGTTGGTGAGTATTGTGATGGAGCGTGGAAAACGTTCTTTAGCGTGTTCGATCGTGTACGGTGCCATTGAGAAGGCGAGCGAGGAATTGGCGAAGGGGGATCCGGTGGAGCTTTTACTGGTGGTGTTGGAGAATGCGCGTCCGAAGGTGGAAGTGAAGAGTCGTCGTGTCGGTGGAGCGACCTATCAAGTTCCGGTAGAAGTGCCGTATATTCGTCAGCAGAGTTTAGTATTTCGCTGGCTCATTGATGCGGCGAAGTCGCGGAAGGGAAAGGCGATGCGGGAGGCCCTAGGGCAGGAGATTATTGATGCCTATAATAATACGGGCAATGTGGTGAAGAAGAAGCTAGAAATGCATCGCATGGCGCAGGCAAATCGGGCTTTTGCGCATTTTGTTTGGTAAAATTTACAAAAGAGGCGGAACATGGCAAACGATAAAAAAATTTCAGCGGCAAATTCCCCTCACCGGAAAAGTCCTTTAGAATACACGCGCAATATTGGCATTGCGGCGCACATCGATGCGGGGAAAACGACGACAACGGAACGCATTTTGTATTATGCGGGCGTCGTTCATAAGATGGGTGAGGTTCACGAGGGGACGGCGGTGACCGATTGGATGGAGCAGGAGCGGGAACGAGGGATTACGATTACGTCTGCGGCAATTAGTTGTGGATGGAAGACAAAGATTGGATTATTTGCTGGGATTAACCATCAAATTAACCTGATTGATACACCGGGACACGTCGATTTTACGGCGGAGGTGGAGCGTTCACTGCGCGTATTAGATGGTGCCGTAGGTGTATTTTGTGCGGTAGCTGGGGTGCAGCCGCAATCGGAAACGGTCTGGCGGCAGATGGACAAATACAGTGTGCCGCGCATTGCATTTATCAACAAAATGGATCGTACGGGAGCGGATTTCCTGGGTGCCATCGAGAGCATTCGGACAAAGCTAGGGAAAAACGCACATCCTCTCTATTTAAATATAGGTGCGGAAGAAAAATTTGAGGGCCTGATTGATTTGGTGACTATGAAGGCCTATGTTTACGATGGTAAAGATCCGTTGGGAGAAAAATTTGATACGGTTGATATTCCGGCGAATTATCAAAAGCAGGCGGAAAAATATCATGAATCACTCATAGAAGCTCTAGCGGATTATGATGATGAGTTGGCGGAGAAATATTTGAGTGGTGGAGAAATTTCGCAGGATACGATCCGTGCAGCGGTACGTAAGGCAACGCTATCGATGGATTTTGTGGGAGTGATTCCGGGCAGTGCTTTTAAGAAAAAGGGCGTTCAAATGCTACTCGATGCGGTGGTCGATTTTTTACCTTCTCCGATTGATTTGCCGCCGACGAAAGCTTTTGCGGACGATGGTGGCATAGTCGAAATTCGTCCCAATGATAGCGAGAAGATGACGGCATTGGGATTCAAATTGATGAGCGATCCCTATGTGGGGAAGTTGGTATTTTGTCGCGTTTACAGTGGGCAGCTCAAAAAAGGTGATACCGTCTACAATCCGCGCACGCGAAAGACGGAGCGGGTAAGTCGCCTTATGATTATGAAAGCCGATGATCGCGAGGATATTGATGTTGCGTATTCCGGGGATATTTGTGCAATTATCGGAGTGAGGGGTGTGGCGACGGGTGATACGCTATGCGATCGTTCGTTCGAAGGAATTTTGGAGCCACCCACATTTCCCGAGCCGGTTATTAGCATGTCCATTGAACCAAAATCAAAGGCAGATCAGGAAAAATTAGCATTAGGCTTACAGAGTTTAGCGGAGGAAGATCCGACTTTTAAGGTAACGACGAATCCTGAAACGGGGCAGACGTTGATTGCTGGAATGGGTGAATTGCATTTGGATATCATCCGCGATCGTTTGTTCCGTGAGTTCAACGTTGACGCAACGGCGGGGCGTCCGCAGATTGCCTATCGCGAAACGATTACAAATGAAGCGATGGGTGAAGGGAAATTTATTCGTCAATCCGGTGGTCGCGGACAATATGGTCATGCGGTAATTAAGCTTGAGCCGGTGAATCGGAGTGAAGGCATTTCCGTGGAGAATGAGATTGTTGGCGGCGTGATCCCCAAGGAGTACATTAAACCGACCCAGGAAGGTATTCGGGAAGGGGCGAATAATGGTGTTGTGGCGGGGTATCCCGTTGTCGATTTTTGTGCGCGCATTGTGGATGGTAGTTTTCATGAAGTTGATTCTTCGGAAGTTGCATTTCGGATGGCGGGTATTTTTGCTTTTAAGGATGCGATGAAGAAGGCTAAACCGATCCTTCTTGAGCCAATTATGAGGGTTGAGGTTTCAACGCCGGAGGAGTATCAGGGCGATGTGATTGGCGATTTAAATCGTCGCCGTGGGCAGATTCAGAGCATGGAAAGTAAGGGGGCATTGGCGAATATCATGGCTTTTGTACCATTGGAGATGATGTTTGGCTATGCGACGGATGTACGTTCGCTAACGAAAGGACGGGCGAGCTATTCGATGGAGCCTTCCCATTTCGAGCAAGTTCCGGCAAGTTTATTACAGCAGATTGTGGAAACGTCGAGCCGTGCGGTGGCACGTTCATAAATTTTAAGAGAGTTGTTATGGCACAGAGGATTAGAATAAAGTTAAAGAGTTTCGATCACCGGTTAGTGGATCAATCGGCGGTGGAGATTGTGGATACGGCAAAGCGTTCCGGGGCGCGCGTTGTAGGGCCGGTGCCGTTGCCAACGCGGAAGGAGCGTTTCACGGTGAATCGTTCGCCGCACGTCAATAAAAAATCGATGGATCAATTTGAATTACGGGAACACGATCGCCTGATCGATATCCATGAGCCAACGGCGGACACGATTGATGCATTGCGTCGGTTAAATTTATCGGCTGGAGTTGAGATTTTAATTAATGTTTAATTTTAAAATATTCTTGACGGAATGAATTTTTTGGAGAGAAAGAATCGGCTAATGCAGGTGTTTGGTAAGGTCTGCCGCTTAGGGTTATGAGAGACAATAGGATAGTATTAGGAAAGAAGGTTGGAATGACGCAGATTTTTGATAAAAATCGATGCCTCGTTCCAGTTACGGTTGTGGAGGCTGTTCCCTGTGCGGTTACGCAGTTGAAAATAGCGGATGGAGATGACGGCTATGGTGCGGTTCAATTAGCCTATGGTCAGCGGAAGGCCAAGAACGTTTCTAATTCGATATTGGGACATATCAAAAAGGCAAATTTAGAGTCCTGCGAAGGGTTGAAAGAATTTCGTGCGACGGATGTGAGCGGCTATAAGGTTGGCGATCTCATTGATTTTTCGATATTTCAGGTGGGAGAATTAATTGATGTTATCGGTCGTACGAAGGGGAAGGGATTTCAGGGCGTGATGAAGCGCTATGGATTTGGAGGCGGTCCTGCTTCGCACGGTTCGATGTTTCACCGGCGAGGTGGATCCTATGGTTGTCGCCAGTGGCCGGGGCATGTTTACAAAGGACGTAAGATGCCGGGGCACGATGGTTGCCGCATGCGGACCATACAGAATTTAGAAGTGGTCGATTTGATTACGGACAAAGGGTTACTGTTATTGCGGGGAAGTTTTCCTGGATCGAATGGTGGTTTGGTTGTATTGCGCAAGGCTAAGAAGATCAAATAGGAGAGGTGGAAAATGAAGTTAAAGGTTTACAATCAAGCGGGTGTCTTTTTGGAGGATCGCGAGTACAATATTCCTGTTTTCGAGGAGGATCGTGGCATTGCTGCTGTGAAATTTACAATTGAGGCACTGCGGGCAAATATGCGCCAAGGGAACGCTTCGACAAAAACGCGTTCCGACGTGAGTGGTGGCGGTAAAAAACCTTTTCGGCAAAAGGGAACGGGACGGGCTCGTCAAGGTTCGAATCGAAGTCCATTAATGCCGGGTGGTGGGATTGTTTTTGGTCCCCATCCCCGCGATTATAGTAAAAAAGTAAATAAAAAGGTAAAGAAATTAGCTTTAGCACGGTCGCTCTACGATTGTTCCGAGGAATTATTGGTATCGGTGATCGATAGTTTTTCGGCAAATTTGCAGAAGACGAAAGAACTTTCGGCATTTATGGGAAAAATTTTCCCAACGGGAAATGTGCTAATGATCGATATTCATTTCGAGGATTCGCTCATTTTGGCGGCGAGGAATATGGAGAGAGTTTTTACAATTGATGCGGCTTCGGTTAATGCATTGGATCTGAAGAGTTACGATCGTTTTCTTGTCAGCGAGGTGGGTTTTGAGCAGTTATTAAATCGGGTAAGGTAGATTGTTATGGGGGACGATATTTTAAAAGGAATTTGTTACACGGAAAAATTTACGGCATTGGGTTCGACTTGCAATCAATACGTATTCGACGTTGGCCTTGGGAGTACGAAAGGGAGCATCGCGGAGGCCGTGCAATCCGGATTCAATGTGAAGGTAAGGTCGGTGAATATCATTCGTCGCGATGGGAAAATGAGGAAAAATCGCATGAAGCGTGGAGCCTATGGTGCAACGCCGAGGCGTAAAATCGCAATTGTTACGCTTCAAGCGGGTGACAAAATAGAGATGATTTAAAATAGGATAATAAATGGTCATTGTTCAGCATAATCCAAAAACATCGACACAACGGTTTTTAGCGCTCAATAAGCGGGAACTATGGAAGGGGGCTCCGGAGAGTTCCTTGGTGGTGAGTCAGCATCGCTGTAAGGGGCGGAATTGCTATGGGCGCATTACGTCGCGTCGGCGGGGTGGCGGCCATAAACGGCTCATTCGCCTCATCGATTTTTTTCGCGATAAACTTGATATTCCGGCAATAGTGGAACGTATTGAGTATGATCCCAATCGTTCGGCGGACATCGCTCTGTTGTATTATGCCGACGGGGAGAAACGTTATATTTTAGCGCCTCGTGGATTAAGTATAGGCGGTCAAGTGGTAAGTTTAAATGCGATGCCTCGGGATTTTTCCATCGGAATGTCTTTACCATTGGCCCTGATACCGGCTGGGGTCTTTGTGCATTGCATAGAAATTGAGCCGGGGCATGGGGCTGCGATTGCGCGTGGCGCAGGAATGGGGGCACAAATTGTAGCGTTCGACAATGGCTATGTGACGATAAAGATGCCGAGCGGTGAGGTGCGTTTGCTGAATCCGAAGTGCCGTGCTACCATAGGACAGGTTGGCAATGGCGATCACGGCAAGCAATCATTAGGGAAGGCCGGGCGTAACCGTTGGCTAGGGCGCCGTCCGCGTGTGCGCGGTGTGGTTATGAATCCCGTAGATCACCCCATGGGCGGTGGCGAGGGCCGGACTTCGGGAGGCGGTCATCCGGTTTCTCCATGGGGACAACTCGCGAAGGGTTACCCGACGCGCAAGCGTTCCCAGAAGTCGAATCGCATGATTTTGGTAAGAAGAAATGGCAGAAAAGTAAAGAAAGGGTAAGCATATGGCGCGTTCCGCTAAGAAAGGTTTTTTTGTAGATCCCCATTTAATGGATAAGGTTGATGTGGCGCAGGCTGCGGATAGTCGCAAGCCGATTAAAACATGGTCGCGTCGTTCAACAATTACGCCGGATTTTGTCGGATTGAATTTCCTGGTTCATAATGGAAAATCATTTATTGACGTTTACATAACTGAAAATATGGTTGGTCACAAGTTGGGAGAATTTTCTCCGACTCGTACGTTTAAGAGTCATAATCCTCATACGCAAAAGTAAAATGGAAGTTAGAGCTTTATCGAAATACGTTCACATGTCCGATAAAAAGGTGCGCGATATCACGCGTATTATCGCGGGTAGAAATGCAAATGAAGCGGTTCAGCTTCTTAGATTTATACCGCGAAAGTCGGCGCATTTCGTTGAAAAAACTTTATCGAGTGCGATTGCGAATGCGGTTTGTCGTGGAGTTCGCTCCGAGGTTTTGATGGTAAAGGAGGCGGTAGCGGAGCAGGGTGTTGCGTTTAAACGTTTTGTTCCGGCATCGCGTGGGTCGGCCCATCCGATAAAAAAGCGTACAAGTCATATAAAAATAGTGTTAACTGATCATTTAGGGTAAATTATGGGACAAAAGGTAAATCCTATAGGGCTACGTTTGGGGGTTCGTCGAAATTGGAGCTCCCGTTGGTATGCGACGAAAAAGAATTATCCATTATTTTTGAAAGAGGACTATGAGGTGCGTTCTTTTCTGAGGAGGCGATTATCTTTTGCGTCTTTTTCCGAAATTTTCATTGAGCGAGCTGGGGGACGTGTACGTGTTAAGATTTTTACGCCCCGTCCGGGAGTTATTATCGGTCGCAAGGGGCAGGATCTTGAAATTTTGTGTGATGATTTAAAAAAATTAATTGGCCGAGAAGTTTTGGTGGATATTCAGGAGATTCGCAAACCGGATTTGGTAGCGCAATTGATTTCGGAGAATATTTCCGTACAATTGGAGCGTCGAATTTCTTTTCGTCGGGCGATGAAGAAGGCGATTCAATCGGCGATGAGTTTGGGAGCAGACGGTATAAAGGTTCAGTGTGCGGGGCGTTTAGGTGGTGCGGAAATTGCTCGTTCGGAATCGCAGCGTGCCGGTCGCGTGCCTTTACACACTTTAAAAGAGAATATTGACTATGGGTTTTCCGAAGCTAACACGGTTTACGGAAAAATTGGCGTAAAATGTTGGGTTTGTCGTCAGGACAGCGTTAAGGTTTAGGGAAAGAATGAGATTATGAGTAAGTTATCTCCGGCGCGAACGAAGTACAGAAAGGTTCAAAAAGGACGTAATCGCGGCAATGCGAAGGGGGGCGATTTTTTAGCATTTGGTGATTGCGGGATTCAATCTTTGGATCGTGGCAGTATGTCCGCATCGCAGATTGAGGCCGCTCGCGTAGCAGTTTCGCGTCATTTAAAAAGAAAAGGTAAGCTATGGGTTCGCATTTTTCCGCATATACCGGTAACGAAAAAGCCGGCGGAAACGCGTATGGGAAAAGGAAAAGGTGCCGTTGAATATTGGGCGGCGGCGGTAAAGCCGGGTACTATTCTTTTTGAATTGGCGGGCGTGTCTTTGACTTTGGCTCGCGAGGCTTTCCGTTTGGCGGATTTCAAGTTGCCGTTTCGCTGTCGTTTTGTTAGTCGTGAAGAATTGGAGCAGTATTAGTATGGAAAGTTTTGGAGAGAAATTGCCGCAGGAGTTGGCGCATGGGTTGAAGGAGGCGGAGCAGTCGCTTTTTAATTTGCGCATGCGAAAATGTTCTTCGCGTCTCGATAAACCGCACATGATTGCTATATTGAAGAGACAAATTGCGAGAATTAAAACTTTTTTGCGACAAAAAACTTGCAAAAATTGTAATAAGTAAAAGTGTATTGACCATGGAGCAGCGAAGTTTTAGGAAGAGTTTACAGGGCGTTGTGACGAGACGTTCGGGTGATAAGAGTTTGAAGGTGGTTTATGTCTATAAAGTGCCTCACGCGCTCTATCGCAAGGAGATTAGGCGGAGGACAGTTTTGCATGTGCACGATGAAAAAAATGAATGTTGCGTGGGGGACAAAGTTGAGATTATGGAGACGCGGCCACTGAGTAATTTGAAGCGTTGGCGCGTGGTGCGCATTGTGGAGCGGATGCCCGTTTCGGAATAGGAGTTTTTATGTTGCAGCAGCAGAGTATATTAGATGTCGCGGACAATACGGGAGCCAAAAAGGCGATGATGATTCGTCGTCTTGGGCAAAATACGCGTACGGCTAGAGTTGGAGACATCATCGTAGTTG
Source organism: Puniceicoccales bacterium (assembly GCA_031267435.1). GTDB lineage: Bacteria > Verrucomicrobiota > Verrucomicrobiia > Opitutales > LL51 > LL51. Next base: position 20,241 of record JAIRZB010000021.1, read on the forward strand.
CGATTAAGCATAGTATTCCCGAGGCGGTGGTGAAAAAAGGAAGTGTGGCTCGGGCGGTAATTGTTCGAACGGCGGCACCGATTGCGCGGGAGGACGGCAGTTATTTACGCTTTGACCGTAATGCCTGTGTGATTATTGATGACAAAAAAAATCCGAAGGGCAGTCGTATTTTTGGTCCCGTTGCCAGGGAGTTACGCCAGAAAAATTTTATGAAAATTGTTTCCCTAGCGCCGGAGGTTTTATGAAATATAAAATCAAGAAGAATGACGAAGTAGTTGTTATTTCCGGCTCGCACCGAGGAAGTCGTGGAAAAATTTTAGAGGTTTTACGCGATTCGTGTCGAGTTATTGTTGAGGGGGTAGGGTTGCGAAAAAAATATATAAAAAAGAGTCAAAATCATCCCGAAGGTGGAGAGGTTGAATGTGAAAGCAGTATTCATTACTCCAATGTTATGAAAGTTGTTGATTTTGAGAGGAGAAGGAATTAATAAATTTTAGATCTTTTGGGAGTTACCATGGGTTTCGATCTCAAATGGAAGTGAAGATGAAAAAATCAGTTTTGAGAGAGTATTATTCGTTGACGGTGTTGCCGGAGCTGGCGAAGCTTCACGGGTATGGGAATAGGCATTTAATTCCGTATCTGGAAAAAGTTGTTGTCAATTCGGCCATTGGAGCAGATTGGGATAAGAATTTTATTGCCGAGGTTGAGCGGGATATTGGGGCAATTTGTTGTCAAAAACCGATTATGGTTAAGGCAAAGAAGAGTATTTCGAATTTTAAGTTACGTAAAGGAATGCCGAACGGGATTAAGGTGACGTTGAGAGGGGACAGTATGTATAATTTCTTTTACAAACTAGTTTCGATTGCGCTGCCGGCCGTCCGTGATTTTCGCGGTGTTTCGAATAAATTCGATGGTCGAGGCAATTACACATTGGGTATAGTCGATCACACTATTTTTCCAGAAGTGTCCATTGGCAAGGAGCGAAGAATCATTGGAATGGATATTACATTTGTTACGTCGGCGAAAACGGACGAAGAGGGTCGTGATTTATTGCGACTGTTAGGGGTTCCGTTTAGAAAGAAGAGTGCTTAATTAGGTATATTATGGCGAAAATTTCCGTAGTTAAAAGAAACGAAAAAAGACGTGCGCTTGTCGCAAAGTTTGCGGCTCGACGTGATGCTTTGAAAAAAATTTTAAAAAATCCCAAGACAACGGATGAGGATTTCTTTAAGGCAAGTCGCAAGTTAGCGGAGTTACCTCGCGATTCATCGCCGGTGCGCGTGCGTAACCGTTGCGCTATCACAGGAAGAGGGCGTGCTTACCATCGCAAATTTGGGGTTTCGAGGATTCAACTTCGCGAATTAGTTTCTTTCGGTAAAATTCCCGGTGTAACAAAGGCTTCGTGGTAAAATAATGGATACAATTGGAGATTTTTTGACAGTTATTCGCAATGCAAGTACGGCGAAAAAGCAAAGTTGTTCGGTATTCGCTTCGAATACTAGGATTGATTTGTCAAATGTTTTAAAGAAAAATGGTTTTATTCGGGATTATTCCGTTGGCGAAATCCGTCCGGGGGTGAAGGAGATTTCTTTACAATTGAAATACGTTCGCGGTACACCAGCGATTACCGGTGTGGTTCGCTGCAGTCGTCCCGGCTGTCGCCTGTACTATAGTTGCGATGCGATTCCGAATGTGTATAATAATTTAGGAATATGTATTTTGACGACGCCGAAGGGGATTTTGTCGAGCAGTGATGCGAAACAAAATCATGTGGGTGGTGAGTTACTGTGTAAAGTTTGGTAGGAAAAAATTATGAGCAGAATAGGAAAGTTACCCATAGCCATTCCCGGTGCGGTCAAAATTACGGTAGCGGGCGGAAGTGTTTTCGTAAGTGGTGTGGCGGGTACGGTATCGCAATCCTTCAGTGATGCGGTTGAAATCAAGTTTGACGGGAGTATTATCGAAGTTTTTCCGAGGGATGATTCTCGCCATGCCGCTGCAATGCACGGTACGGTTCGTGCTATTATTAACAATATGGTAAATGGAGTACAGAAGCCCTATGTGAAGAATTTAGAAATTCAGGGTGTCGGCTTTAAGGCCATTTTAAAGGGAAATGTTTTAGATTTGGCGCTGGGATATTCGCATCCCGTGCTCTATCCTATTCCGGAGAGTATTAAAGTGACGGTGAAGGATGGTACGGCGATTCACATTGAGGGTGCGGATAAATTTTTAGTCGGAAAAGTAGCGGCGGATATCAAGCGATTTTATCCGGTAGAGCCCTATAAAGGTAAGGGGGTGCGTATCGCGGGTGAGCGTGTGCGGCGAAAGGAAGGTAAAAAGTCTGCAAAATAGGGAAGCATTATGAATTTTGATGACAAAAAGATTGTAAAAAAAAGGCGGCGGTTGCGAATTCGTAAAAACGTAATTGGGACCATTTCCCGCCCTCGCTTGTCTTTGCATTTTAGTGGAAAGCACATCTATGCGCAGTGCATCGACGACGATTGTGGCAGAACGTTGGTTTATCGATCGACGACCGTGGAAAATGGGATACAAGGAGCAAAGGCCAATGCGAAGAGTGCCGTTGTTTTTGGTAAAATTTTTGGTGAGGCGGCGTTAAAGGCGGGAATTGTTGATGTCATTTTTGATCGGGGAACGAAGTGCTATCACGGCAAAGTAAAAGCTTTTGCCGATTCGGTACGGAGTGTTGGTCTAAGGTTTTAGTTTCTATGAATAGTGTTAATTTAGAAGTTAATAGGCAGTCACGGACAACGAGGCAATTCGATCGACAGAGCGAAGCCAATCGTTTGATGGACAAGGTTGTTTTCATTAATCGTTGTGCCAAAGTGGTAAAAGGTGGGCGTCGTTTTAGTTTTTCGGCTTTGGTTGTTGCGGGAGATGGTGCAGGACGTGTCGGAATTGGCTTAGGTAAAGCGAAGGAGACACCTGACGCAGTAAAAAAGGCGGTTGAACAGGCGAAGAAGAATTTGCGGCGCTATCCAATTGCGGGTCATACAATTCCTCACGATGTGGTTGGCGCCTCCGATGGAGGATTGGTGATGTTACGGCCTGCGGCTCCAGGAGCGGGTATCGTGGCAGGAGGTGGCGTACGTTTAGTACTCGAGGTACTAGGTGTAAGCGATGTGCTATCGAAGTCAATGGGATCGAATAATCCTTTTGCGATGGTATATGCAACTTTGGATGCATTAGGCAAGCTGCGGTCGTATCCGGAAGTGATGGCGTTACGACGGGGAGAAGCGGATAGGGAAGGGAGCTTAGGGTGAAATTAATTCAAGCGGATACAAATTGTTCGGCGAAGCGGTGTACGTTTAGTGCTCGCGGTGTTGAATGCCGGTGGTGTGTTGTTATGGGCAAAGGGATCGAACGATTCTTTTGCGATGGTGCTTGGATGGTTCGGTAAGCTTATATCCGGAAGTGATGGTGTTATCAGGGAATGAAGCGGACATAAAATAGGAGTTTACGGTGAAGTTACATAATTTAATTCGAGTGGGTACGAATCGTCCATCTAGGCGGCGTGGTCGTGGCCAGGGTAGTGGCCAAGGCGGAACGGCGGGGCGTGGCCATAAGGGTGGCAAAGCACGTTCGGGGTACAGTCCAGCGCCCTGCTGCTGTGGTATTCCTTACTACCGTCGTTTGCCGATGCGTGGTTTTAATAACAGTATTTCCAGGATTCGTTTCATGGGTATTAATCTCGACGCATTGGAAGAATTAGCGTCGAACCACAGTACGATCAATCGGGATGTATTGGTTGAAGCGGATGTGATTAGGGAGCGTGATGGATTGGTGAAAATTTTAGGGAATGGAAAATTAACAAAAGCGGTTACGGTTATTGCGGATAAATTTTCAAAAGTAGCGAAACAGAAAATTGAAATGGCTGGTGGTTCTATCGTTGAATTGGCTTCGAATGGGTGAGATTACATGTTTTCAGCATTTTTAAATTGTTTAAAGATACAGGAATTGCGTAATAAGATTGTTTTTACGTTTTCTGTATTATTTATTGCACGCATAGGGGCGAGCATTCCTTTGCCCGGGCTTGATCCCAAGCCTTTGCATGATTTTTTCATGACGCAGCGAGGATCGGGGAGCAGCCTTGTTGGGATGTACAATATGTTCACCGGTGGAGCGTTTTTGAAGGGTGCAATTTTTGGTCTAGGCGTGATGCCCTATATTAGTGCGTCGATTATTTTGCAATTATTAGCGGCAGTTGCACCAAGCATCGCACGTATTCAACGGGAACAGAATGGTCGGCAGCGAATTGCGCAATATACGCGTTATTTAACATTGGCAATTTGTTTAATTCAGGGGATATTGTTGGTTCTAGCGCTTTCGAATTATCCAGAAAAAATATTTCCCGGGTTTGATCGTTCCGTATATGGCGATATAGTGGTGATGGGTCGCGGTTGGTTTTTACTGAATTCGACAATTATTTTGACGGCTGGTACGATGATTTTGACGTGGTTTGGCGATCGTATTACGCAATTGGGCGTGGGAAATGGCGTATCGCTTTTAATTACGGCGGGTATTTTATCATCGTTGCCGGGGGCAGTAATGCAGGTTTTTGAGATGTTTACGCGGCCGATTGGAGCCGAGTCGGCGGCAATGGGAGTGCCTCATTTATTGCTGATGTTAATACTATTGGTGGTTGTGATCTATAGCATGGTGGCAGTGACGCAGGCGACGCGAAAAATTCCAGTGCAATATGCGCGCCGTGTCGTTGGCCGCAAAATGATGGGTGGACAAAATTCTTTTTTGCCATTAAAAGTCAACTATGCGGGTGTGATGCCGGTTATTTTTGCGAGCACGCTGATTATGTTTCCGCAGCAAATTTTTACTTACATTGCGGGAGCATGGAATGTGCCATTTTGTGCACGCATTGCGAATGCGTTAATGCACGGATCGACAATGTTTTACATCATTTACGGCGTATTGATTTTGTGTTTTAGTTATTTTTGGGTTTCGATTATGTTCAAGCCCATGCAAATTGCGGAGGATTTAAAGAAAAGTGGTGGCTATATTCCTGGGATTCGTCCGGGAAATGATACGGCAGATTTTCTCGATTTTTCGATGACGCGACTGACCCTGGCGGGGGCGATTTTTTTGACAATAGTGGCCCTGTTGCCGGATTTGATTTCGATTTATTTTGGTATACCTTATACGATTTCGATGTTTTTCGGTGGAACGGGAACACTTATTACGGTAGGTGTGATTTTAGATACAATGCGACAGATGGAAGTGCAGCTATTGGAACGCAACTACGATGGATTTTTGCAAAAAGGGAAGGTTCGTACGCGTGGGACTAGGGATAGATTTAATTTTGCTGAATTAGTGGAATCTTGCAAAAAAATAAAAATAGTACTTTTAGTCTTAGGATGTCTTTTAATTATTGGCTTTATAAGTTTGTTATTGAAATAGTTGTCTATGATTCCCATAAAAAGTTTGGAAGAAATTGAAAAGATGCGTCATGCGGGGGCGGTTTCTGCGGCTGTTTTGGAGGAGGTGTGCAATCATATTACCGCCGGGATTTCTACGGCTGAACTGGATAATTTTGCAAAAGAAGTAATGGAACGCTATGGCGTGAGAAGTGCAACTTTTGGGTTTCGTTCGGGCAAGCGAGTTTTTCCGGGATACGGTTGTTGGTCCATCAACGATGAAATTGTTCATGGGCTGCCGTCGGAAAAAAAAGTATTGCAGGATGGCGATATTATTAGCGTTGATTTGGCAATGCATGTTGATGGTTTTGTCGGCGATAATACGCGGACAGTTGCAATTGGCGCAATAAAACTTGAAGTGCAGCATTTAATCGATATGACCTATGAGGCTTTATTGGCTGGAATTAATGCCGCAAGGCCCGGGAATACGGTGGGTCACATTTCGGCTGCCATCCAACGTTACGGAGATGAGAATAGGTTGGGTATTGTGCGTGAATTGGTCGGGCATGGTATTGGTCGCGAAATGCATGAAGATCCGCAGGTTCCCAATTACGGTGTTGCGGGTCAAGGTCCCGTTTTAAAGTCAGGAATGACCCTGGCAATTGAGCCGATGTTTACGTTGGGAAGCGAAAAAGTTTCCACGAATCCCGATGGTTGGACCATTCGTACCGTTGATGGTTCTTGGGCTGCCCATTGGGAGCATACCGTACTTATTACGGATAGTTTACCAGAAATCTTGACTTTGTTGAAAAAATGATTTTCAAAAACCATGTATTTGTGAGGGATAAATAATTATGCCACGTTTAATTGGAGTAGATATTCCGAATAATAAGAAGTTGCCCTATGCCTTGCGGTATATTTATGGTATTGGGCCTTGTCGTGCGGATTTAATTGTGGAGCAGACGGGACTCAATCCGGATATGCGGGCGCAGGATTTGACGGAGGAAAATATTAATAAAATTACCGCCGTTATTATCGAAAATGGATGGAAGGTTGAGGGGGATTTGCGCCGGGAAATTGCTTCGAATTTGAAGCGTTTGCAAGCGATTAAGTGTTACCGCGGCATTCGTCATTACCGCGGACTGCCGGTGCGCGGTCAAAGGACTTCGACCAATGCCCGTACGCGTAAGGGGGCAAGAAAAACTATCGGTGTGATTAGAAAGAAATAGCGATATGGCAGAAGATTTGGAGTTAAAAAATTCATCCCATGGGCAGGCAGCGGAAATCGTTGATAAGCCGAAAGCGTCGGTGCAAGATATTTTGAACGACGGCGAAGCGGAGGTAAAAATTCGCAAGGCGAAAAATAGTAAGAATGTTTCACGCGGCATTTGCAGTATTTTGGCGACATTTAACAACACAAAGGTTTGTTTTACGGATTTGCAGGGTAATGTGGTTTCTTGGTCGAGTTCGGGTAAGTGTAATTTTCGTGGTTCGCGGAAGTCGACGGCTTATGCGTCTCAGGTCGTGACGCAGGAAGCGGGGCGTGTAGCAATTTCGCATGGATTCAAAGAAGTTGAGGTAAGGGTAAAGGGTCCTGGCATGGGACGTGATGCGGCGATCCGCGCCTTACAATCTTTAGGTTTGACGGTCAATACGATTACGGATACGACGCCCGTTCCACACAATGGTTGTCGCCCTCGTAAGCGAAGGAGAATATAATCTTAAATTTTTAAAAATATGTCTCGGTATACAGGTCCCAAAGCTAGAATTAATAGGCGTTTCAATTGTGAAATTTTTCCTTCATGTAAGGCGGTTGAACGCAAGCCGTATTTCCCTGGAATTCACGGTCCGAGGTTGCGTCGCAAAGTTTCCGAATACGGAATAGGGCTCAATGAAAAACAAAAATTGCGCTATATGTATGGATTGACGGAAAGGCAGTTCCGTTTAACATTTAATGCGGCAAAGTCGGAACGTGGCGTAACGAGCGAGCTGTTTATGCGACTTTTGGAAATGCGTTTGGATAGTGTGGTATATTTACTGGGATTTGCGCGGACGCGTCGGGCAGCACGCCAGTTAGTGTGCCATGGGCACATAATGGTTAATAATTTAAAAGTTGATATTCCTAGCTATCGATGTTCGGTAGGAAATGTAATCGGTGTCTATGCTCACAATTCTTCAAAAAAGTATGTGATGCAGAGTCTTGATGATTGCCGCTATCGCGCAGCTCCTGTGTGGATGACCCTTGATTCGGCTGCTATGAAAGGGAAGATTGAACGGGAGCCAATTGCGGAAGAGTTGGAACAAAAGATTAATGGTCAGTTAATCGTTGAATTTTATAGTCGTTAAATTGGAGTCGCTATGGTTAGACGTTTAGGAAAGTTTGAGTTGCCAAAGAAGATGGTGCGCGTTGAGGAAACGGCCACCGATACCTATGGAATGTTTATTGCGGAGCCCTTCGAATCCGGTTATGGCCATAGTATCGGTAATTCTTTGCGCCGGGTACTTTTGTGTTCCATCGAAGCTGTGGCGGTTTCTTCGGTGAAAATTGCTGGTGTTGCTCACGAGTTCCAGTCGATACCTGGAGTGGTTGAGGATGTTGTGAGTATTGTGCTTAATTTGAAAAAAGTTTTATTAAAATCCAGTTCGCGCGATACAATCAAATTGGTCATCGATGTTGAGCGTGAAGGAGTGGTAACGGCAGCTGATATTAGGGGAAATGTTTCGATTGAAATTGTTAATCCGGAACAAGTCATTTGTACGATCAATGAGAAACGTCATCTGCTAATGGAGATGGAAGCGGAAATTGGCCGTGGTTATGCTTTGGCCGATGATCGAAAATTCACAACGGAAATTGGCATAATTCCGATTGATGCTTTATATAGCCCAGTGAAGTTGGCGCGCTATTCCGTTGAGGATACGCGGGTCGGCCAAATGACAGATTTTGATAAATTGATTTTGGAAATTTGGACGGATGGTAGGGTAAAGCCGGAAGATGCGCTCAAGGATTCTATCGCAATTCTGAGACGGCATTTGGAAATATTTGATTCAATTAACAATGAGATGGTTGAATTTGAAGATGGTGCACGTCAGGCCAACGATGAACAAAATCGCCTGAGAATTTTGCTTAACATGAGTGTAAATGAGATCGAGCTGTCGGTACGTGCGGCAAATTGTTTAAATAATGCGAATATTACGACCGTTGGTGAGTTGGTCATGAAAGGCGAAAATGATATGTTAAAATATCGGAATTTTGGTAAAAAATCCTTAACGGAAATCAAAAATAAGCTGGAAGAATTAGGGCTGTCCCTAGGGATGAAAGTCGATGAGCATATGCTAAGTTGTTAATCTTTAATGGAGAAAAAATGCGTCACAATAAACATAATCATATTTTGGGAGTTAAGAAAGAGCATCGTAAAGCGTTGCTTGCGAATTTGGCGACGGCGCTTATTACCCATGGAAGAATTAAGACGACTCTAGCAAAGGCAAAGGCGTTAAGGCCTTTTATTGAGCAGGTTATTACGCTTGCAAAGCGGGCAAATCGGAGTGAAATTGGAGAACAAAAATTGCATTTTCGCCGTTTAGCGATTGCACGCGTGCGCGATGTAACTGCGGTGGGGATGCTATTTAATGAAAAAGTTTCGGAATTTTTGAAGCGCGATGGTGGGTATGCGCGCATTTATAAATTGGTACCGCGCCGCGGCGATGCGAGTAAAATGGCCATTATTGAATTGATTGCCGCCGATGATGTGGGTTACAAAAAGGCGAGGAAAAGAAAGACGAAGAAGGTTGGAATTCGCAGGAATACGGTTAAACGAGAGCCTGCTCTAAGTGCGAGTTAATCGTAGTTATGATTTTGGAAAAAGTTTGATGTCCCGTAATGAATAATTATGGGATTTTTTTATGAAGGAGCAGGCATTAGGGCGTTTATTAACTAGAATTAATCATCTCGACCACACAACGCTAGTATCATTGGTTCGCAAATTCTACCGTCAAAGAAATATCTTTGAAAAAGTTATCAATGTTATCCGGGATGGTATTGTAATGATCGATCAGGGTGGTCGGATATTGCTTGCAAATAATGTGGCGGAAGAGCTATTGAATGTGCGCAATTTACGGAACATGGTCCTATGGAAGTGTGCCCCTGAAATATTACAGCAAGTCGATTTGGGGCAAATTCAAGAAAAGTCGATTGTGGGTGAGATCCATTTGAGTTACCCGACGGAGAGGGTATTACGATTTTATTCGGTGCCATTTATTGCGGAAAAGGAATCCCAAATCATTTGTATATTTTCCGACATTACGCAAGCTTTGGAGCAGAAAAAAAAGGAATTAGAAGAGGAACGAACCAATTCCATTCTACTGCTTTCGGCTGGTGTTGCCCATGAAATCGGGAATCCGCTCAATTCCATTAATTTGCAATTGGAGTTGATGCAAACTTTTATTCAGGATCAAAATTTCGAAGAAATTTCGGAGTCCGTATCGGTTTGCAGAAAAGAAGTGGAGCGTTTACATGGAATTATTAAGAATTTTTTGCAAGCAGTTCAGCCGGTTGCTCCGAATTTTTCCGATGCTCATTTATTGGAGTTACTAAATTTTGTGATTAAATTTTTATCGCCGGAATTGGATAATGCCGGTGTTCGCATTCGCCTAACGATCGATGGAGATGTGCCCATTGTTTTAGCCGATGGCGATCAAATAAAGCAGGTATTTTTTAATATCATAAAAAATGCGATGGAAGCGATGACGCGTAAAAAATGTTTATCGATTGGCGTAAGCAGTGACGACGATTTTGTTATTTTAAAATTTACGGATACGGGTACGGGAATTTCGACGGAACAATTGGGGAAAGTTTTTGAACCTTTTTGTACTTCTAAGAAGCATGGAACGGGACTTGGCATGTTTATTGTTCAACGGATTTTACGCAATCACCGTGCAACGATTGCCATCGAATCCAAAGCAAACATGGGAACCACGATCACCATTAAATTCCCCCGTAAAGTTCATTTGCCGCGAATGTTGGATTCAAATAATAGCCATCATTTATAAACAATGTAATTTTTTGTTTTATTCTTAGTATGGGTAATATTCTATTATTCTTGCTAAAAATGGAAGCTTGGGAATAATTAGGGAAGATTAGATGGTATCTATTTGGAGAAATTTTTTATTGTGGAGCATTTTTTGCATCTTCAGTCCTAGAGTATGCATTGGGGAAAGTGCATCAGAAAGCCGTATTTCAATTCCGAATAAGCCGGAGAGCTATAGGGAAAAACGAGAAAAAACAAGTGCGGAAATTACCTTCGAGGAGCCTGTTTTTACGCCATTGGAACAGACGAGTGCCATGCGTTTGGAAACGATTTGTATGATGAAATGCCTCGAAGATATTCACTATGCCCGCAAAAAACTCAAAAATCTCGACGCTAAGAAAATTATCGAGGAGTATGTCGAACACATTGATATTTACAAAATGCTTTTTTTGCAAAAAGAAATCGATGATTTTGGGAAACATCTTTCGCCTTCTTTGGGTGCCTTTTTAAATGGAGGGAGCTTGACTCCAGGGTTTTCAATTTACGATTGCTATCGTCAAAAAAATCGCGACTGTGTCCTGTGGGTTTTGCAACGTATCGACCAGGACGAGTTCGAGCTTTTTTCCGATGTCAGTTTTATCGTCGACCGCGAAAAAGAAAAGTTTCTACAAACTAAGGAAGAGCTTAAAAAGTTATGGGAAGTGCGCCTTAACTTCGAAATGGTTACCGAAATTATTTTGCAGGAGTCTTGGGAAAGAAAACAGGAGCAGGCTATCATTGATGATTCCCGGAAAAATAGAGAACGTTATTTAGGAAGCTTTCTATCTGGAACGGTAAAGCGTGACAATCTGCCGAAAGTCGTGAAACCTGATGATATGCCAAAACAGAAAAAATCGAAAATGGGTCGTCGGGAAGTTGTCTTTGGTATTGCAAACATTTTGAAGACAAATCGAAGCGTTTGTGAACCGTTGTATATTTGGAGTAATGTGTATCGCCTTCATCTCGATGGAGGAAATGTAAAACTGCCACTGACCTTGCCTGAAAAAATAGAACTCGCAAAAAAAAATATAAAACAACGCTATAAAAGCCTATTGCGCAATATTTCCCAGCTAGAACCATGGGTTGTACAGGAACAGTTTATAAATAGCGTTTCGCGGACCTATGATCCCCATACTGTATTTATGTCCCATGAATCCATGGAAGATTTGCGGATGGCGCTCCACCATTCTTTTGTCGGGATCGGAGCCTATTTGAGTGACGATAATGGCAGCTGCATCATCAGTGAACTGGTGCCAGGAGGCCCTGCTGCGCGCAGTGGGGACATTCAGGTTGGAGATCGTATCATCGCCGTCGCCCAAGACAATGAGGATTCTGTTGATGTTTCTGGTATGTTGCTCAATAAAATTTCTAAGCTATTGCGCGGGAAAAAGAATACAAAAGTTTCGGTAACCATTCGGCCGGCCGGAGATGTCAGTGAGCAAAAAATGGTGACACTAGTCCGCGATGAAATCGAGCTTACAGAAAGTCGTGCCAGTTCGAAGTTTTTCTCCATAGAGGAAAATAATCGGGAGAGAAAAATTGGCGTCCTTACTTTACCGAGTTTTTATGGCGATAATGAAAAAGATATTGGAACTTCCAATAGTGCCACCGATATAATTGCCCTAATTCAGAAATTGAAAGCAAAAAATATTGATGGCTTAATTCTCGATTTACGGGACAACAATGGAGGAATTTTAGAGCAATCCGTGCTAGTTGCAGGACTATTCATTGATGGACCTACTGTACAAGTTCGTGGACAATGCGGAAATATCGACCGCTTCAATACAAAATCTAGTCAAATTTTTTGGGATGGCCCGCTTATTGTGCTTATTTCACGTATGACTGCTTCCGCTGCAGAAATTTTAGTCGGTGCACTTAAGGATCACAATCGGGCCGTTATCGTAGGCGATAAAAGTACGCATGGCAAGGGAACGGTCCAAGTTTTACTTCCCATGGAACAGCTTTTTTCCAAGTTTAAGTACAAAGAAAATTTAGGGGCATCGAAGGTAACCATTCAAAAGTGGTATCGGCCCAGCGGCATTTCGACGCAAATTAAAGGCGTAGAAGCAGACATTGTTTTCCCATCCTTCGATGAGTTTTTACCCATCGGTGAATCGGATTTACCCCATGCGATCGAATGGGATACTATCGATCCCGTAAAGTTTTCTATTCAAGATAAAATTAGGGCTTCACAAATTCAGGAATTGAAGCATTTAAGCCAACAAAGGCAGGAGTCGTTACCCGAATTTCAACTTTTATCTGAGCGGATTGAAAGGCTTAAGGAAGCCATTGCTACTAAGAGTTTTTCCACAAATTTAGCGATACGCCGTGCTGAGAAATTAAAAGATGAGCGCATTCAACGCAATATTACTGCTCAGAGCAATGCCTTGGCCAAAAACAATGATCCCGCTGTGGATGTGTTGCTCGATGTAGTTGAAAAGCGTAACGCTGAGAAAAAAATGGCATCGGGCAAGATCAAGGAAAAATCGAAGCCTTTCGATACCCATTTGAAGGAAAGTTTACGTATTATGATTGATCTTTTGAACAGTTATGAAAGTATTGCCACAAATTCTTAGGGAAGTATATCCATTTAAAAGTCATTTTTTAGATGTGGGGGGAGGTAACCGAATTCACTATGTCGATGAAGGCAAAGGTGATGCCATTGTCATGTTCCACGGAAATCCGACCTGGTCTTTTTACTACCGTAATTTAATTCGGGAGTTGCGATCAACATTTCGTTGTATTGGGATCGATAATATGGGTTGTGGACTTTCGGATAAGCCTCAAAAATACACTTATCGCCTTGCCGATCACATTGCTAATGCGCAAAAAGTAATTGAGCATTTGAAGCTGGGGCATTTTCATTTTGCGATGCACGATTGGGGTTGTGCGATCGGCATGGCGCTTGCGGAACGTTGGCCGGAGCGTATCGAAAGTCTAATAATTATGAATGGAGCAGCATTTCATTCCTCTCGAATTCCATTTCGCATTGCCCTGTGTAAATTACCACTTGTCGGTGATTTACTAATTCGCGGATTGAACACGTTTGTCCTGGGAGCGAATTTTATGGCAACGGCGAAGGGACTTGATTCGGTGACAGCAAAGGGCTATAGATTTCCCTACGATTCGTGGAAAAATCGCATTGCCCTAAGAAAGTTTATAACCGATATTCCACTTAACACCAAGCATCCTTCCTGGGAAACGTTGACAAAAATTGAGGATGCGCTATTTTTATTAGGTCAGAAAAAGATTTTGGTTCTGTGGGGTAACCGTGATTTTTGTTTTACGGAATGGTTTTTAGAGGAATGGAAAAAATTTTTCTACGGAGCCCACGTGGTGCGTTATGAGGAAGCAGGGCATTATGTTTTAGAGGATATGAAAGATGAGGCTGTTGCAACCATTCGGAATTTTATGGTACGTGCGAAGAAGTCCGATGTGCTTCTGTATCCCTGACCTATGATCATTTGCCCAGGCCCGCGGCTACGCCGCGGGCCTGGATTCCT
>JAIRZB010000084.1 GCA_031267435.1 Puniceicoccales bacterium
GCTCGAGGCGCGGCGCGACACACGAGCACGACACACGAACGCGACACAACGACGCAACACACGAGCGCGACACAACGACACAACGACACAACGACACAAGCAGCAAGTCAGCTAATGTCAAGCTAAAAAAGAAAAAATCTTTTACGCTTGTCGAAATTGTTTTTACCATTTCCATCATCGGTATTTTAATGGCCATTCTTTTACCTGCGATGAGTGCCGCCAAGCTTGCGGCGAAAAAAGTAAAAGATGTTTCCAACCTCAAAAAAATCGCCGAGGCCTGGCGAGAGTGTGTCATCAATCGCGGCTGGGTGATCGATGGAGTAGGATTTGGTATGTCCAATTCTGCCAATACTTTCACATCAAAATTGGCGGGATATAAAGATCCGACGAGCGAGGGTAAGGTTTCCGACATAGTTCTCAATGATGCCAGTGTTTACATTTCTCCGTGGGATAAATACGCTTCAAAGGTGGAGCAGGAATCGATTTGTCGATTTAATACAAGCAACCAGAAAATTGAGTGGATGAGTCCGTTTCCTTTTTCACATGTAACGAATTTTATGCTGACCAGTAAAAGATTGCTAAGCTATTGTTTTGTTCTTGCTTTACCGGGTACTGTTCCGCTCGATACGACGCCGCTAGGTTTTACCCGCGGGCTCAATAAAAACGGTTTATGGGATGAGAGAGCAGGATTGTATGGGAGTAAGGGCGGCTATGTGCTCTTCTGCGATGGCCATGTGACCTGGTTCGATGGTGATAAACCGGCGAAATTTCTCCATTGGAATCAGCAAGAATATACGAATGATGTTCGCTACGCCGTACCCAATTCTTCCTGGATTACCTGCACCAGTGATCTTGGCACAACGATTGCCGACTATAAAGGCGAAAATGCGCTAGCAATTATAGGTACGAGTGGTATGGGGGTCAAATGAAAAATGCAGATGGGCTGTGGACTAGTGCAAATACTTGAAAAAACTGACTTTCCTCATTCTTATCTTCCATACCAAATATAAAATTGTATATACCATTACTTCCATCTCCTGTCTTCTTGGCACCTAGAAGAAAACTTGTCAAAACATTTTAGAAATCAATCGATTACCTACCATTCGAACTCCAAAGAAAACAAGAATAAAGTAGTTGTCGAAAAATCAAACTTTTATAAAACTTATTCCCATGGATTGGAATGAGGCACGCTATGTCGATGATCGTTGTACTCTCTTTCAACGGGAAAGCGGTGTTTTGCTCGATATTCCTTCGCTTCCCGGTGGCTATGGCATCGGCGAAATTGGTCCCCATGCTCTCAAATTTCTACACCTCCTACGCGATACGGGTCAAAAATTGTGGCACATCGTCTCCCTCCGAACCTTCGATTCGGAACGCCTGTTCACCGGTACTTCCTATGGCTGGAATACGACCCTGATTTCCTTCGCTTGGTTGCGTGATGATGGCCTGGTAACACCCGATGAACTCGCACAGTTTAAAAAAGATTTGGAACCCCTAAAAAATAATCGCGCCCATATCATTTTCTTGCGTCAACAGTTTCTTAAACAGGTTGCGAAAAATTTCCCCAAAAGAGCATCGCCGGATTTACTCGCCGCTTCTATAAAATTTCAAAAATATAACCATCTGTGGCTGGATAAGTTCTCGCTCTTTCAAACACTCGGAGAAGAATTTGAAAACCCATGGTACCAATGGCCAGATCGCTTGCGGTCCTTCGATCGTTTGCCTATCGAAATGGCTATGAAACAACTCCAAGAAAAAATTCAAGAAAAAAATGTCCTGCAATTCCTTTTTACACGTTATTGGGAAAAAATCCGTAGCGAAGCAAATTACTTTGGCATACGCATTATGCTCTCATTGCCTGTTTTTGTCGCCCAGAATAGCTACGAAGTTTGGAGCAATCAGTCACTCTTCTATGTCGACGAAGATGGCTCCATGACCGCAACAAGTGGTATCTGTCCCAATCACATTTTTCCCAGTGGGAAATTGTTTCGCGGTCCACAGTATCGTTGGAAACGCGTCAAGACAGAACAATATAAGTTTTGGATAAATCGTTTTCGACGGGAGTTGCAAAATGTAAATATTGTTTTTTGGGAGCATTTTCACGCTCTGTTCGAATGCTACGAATTTCCAGTGGATGACCAAAAAATAGCACTCGAAAATGGTCGCCTGGTCTCTACCGATGATCGTAGTTTGCTCGATCGAATCTGCGAAATTCTACAAACGAAAAATATTGTTGCTAGCGATATTTTTGAGAGTAATTTGAAAATGGAACGCGCCATTCGCCAATTGGATATGGCCAGTGCTGCCGTTATTCCCTTTTGCTTTTCTCAGCAAACAACAGCGACACAGGTGTTTCCTAAGCATTTTACACAACATCACATTGCTTATTCGAGCAACTACTTTAGCGATTCTCTGCTGCAGTGGTTGAAAAATTTTTCCGAACGACTTTCTCCGGATTCGCGTAGCGAATTACAACGCTGCTTCGGTACGGATTTAAATCGTATTAATCGTAATGGTTTGCTGCATTTGCGGGATAGTGGTGCCGGTGCCGTAATGACAACACTGCCGGATGTTTTGGAATTGGAACAAAGATGCAATGAATTTTTATCCTGGCGCTTTGAGTGGGAACAAATTACGGATGTGGTAAAAACTCGACTCCTACAACTATCGCAACGGTGAGCTTGCCCAGAGGGCCCGCCCTCTCTGGACTCCCGCAAGGAGGCTTGCCCATGGGGCTCTGCCCCATACCCCGCAAGGAGGCTTCCCCAGAGGGCTCTGCCCCATACCCCGCAAGGAGTCACGGACTCCTTGACCTCGGTATGCGGCCAAACCATGCGAAGTTTCGCATGGTTTGGCCGCAGGGTCAACTACGTTGCCCCGCCCGCGGCGAAGCCGCGGGCGGGGCTTTTAAAACAGAAAAAGATAAATACGGATACGCACAGGGCCGCATCGGCGACATTGAATGTCGGCCAACGGTAAATTTGCAAATTGACGTCAATAAAATCAACAACAAATCCTCGGCATAGTCGGTCGATAACATTCCCTAGAATACCGCCAAATAGTAGACCAAAGGTAATGGGACGCTCATAGATGCCAAAAATATTTCGCAAATAATAGGTAAAAAATAACACAACCATGCCTAGAAGTCCTAAAGCCATCGTCCGACCTTGGAAAAGACTCCAAGCGCAGCCCGTATTGTGGGATAGTGTAAAACTCAACCAGGAATTTAATAAAAAATTCCGATGTTTTAGATAGACTTCGGCGAAACATTTTGATACCTGGTCCAATAGGATCACACCGCTAGAAAGTCCCCAAAGGAGAAAATTATTCCTCCTCCTCATAGCCTTCGCCGAAGACATCTTCCGTTTCATCTCCGAATAGAGTATGGGTTTGTCTAACTTTTTTCAAGGTTATTTGTCGCTCCAACATTTGCTGTCCCTGCAAGGAATAGCGTGTAAAAGGTACCGCATTGAGCCGTTCATCGGCAATTTTTTCACCCGTAATTTCGCAGATACCGTAGGTTCCTTTTCGAATTCGATCCACCGCATCGTGCACTTCTCTGCCGGGATCCATTTCTTTTTTAAGAAGACCCCAGGCAAACTCAATTTCCGGGGGTATGACGCCCAAATTTTTATCGAGTGCTTCCTGTAATTGCAAAAGTTTGCCATAGTATTGTTCGTATTGGGCCGGTACTTTTTCCCTTTCTATGGTAGACGATGCCCTACGCGTAGGATCAAATCCCAAAATATCGGCAATCCCAGCGGCGGAAACAACCGCATTTTTATTTTCGTACAAAACTTTCTCGATAAGTTTTTGTTTATTGTGAATTTTGATACGATTTTCCTGCTCCCTCTGTTCATTTTCCCGTGTCAATAAAACTTGGCGCACATCATCCATCGAAAAATATGGAATATCCGTTTCCAATGTACGATTTCCCTTTTTTTTACGACTTTTTAGGGCATTTAATAGAATATGCGTACTATTATCGTTCACTTCTCCAACCTTGTTCATAAGCTTACTCCCGTGAGAACTTTTCTTCCAATGCCAATTTGCAACGTTCCGAAATGTCTTTAAATTCACCGTAGTCGACCCGCTCCGGTACGCGTCGCCAACTCCTTTGGCAGCGTTCCCAGAGACATGGGGCCGCTTCGACGGCCGTCTCGCCACGCACATGTTCCAAAATGACCTGGGAAACAATAAAGAATTCCGGCAAATCTTTTTCGTATTTTTTCAAAATTTCAAACATAGTATCGCCGCCTTTAATCATAACCTTCGCATCCAACGATTGACCAATTCTTTTAATTTTTCGCATGGCTTCTAATTTTTCGTGAATTTTTTCGCGAAATTGCACAATTTTGTCAACTTCCCAATTCTCCGTAAAATCTTCGATTTCCGATGCCTTTGGCCAATCCATGAGGTGTACTGCACCATCGACATATTCCTGCCCGTCCTCAAAATAGGCCATTGCCTCGTCGGCTGTAAAGGTTAAAATTGGCGCTGATAAACGTACAAGAACCTTAAAAATGATCGCCATCGCAGTCTGCGAAGACCGGCGTTCCTTCCAGTGAGGCGCGTAGGTATATAGCCGATCCTTCAAGATGTCGTGGTAGGTCGCCGATAGTTCCACGGAACAAAAACGATTCAACAACTGATACACTCTGTGAAAGTCGTAAGCTTCATAGGCCTCCGTACACTGCAGGATGAGTTGTTTTAATTTTTGTAAAATCCAGCGGTCGATGGGTGTCATTTCACTTTGTTTGATCGCATCCTTCGATTTGTCGAAATCGTACAGATTACCAAGTTGAAAGCGCAATGT
This sequence comes from Puniceicoccales bacterium, assembly GCA_031267435.1. Lineage (GTDB taxonomy): Bacteria > Verrucomicrobiota > Verrucomicrobiia > Opitutales > LL51 > LL51. The sequence goes on from JAIRZB010000084.1 coordinate 4,817, forward strand.
ATTGCGAATGGTCCGGTATGTTCCAGCCACATGGTTTAAAATACTGTCCGAAATGGGAATATCCGACTTGGAATCTTCCGATGCAATCCATAGACGAATCACATCCGCACCAAATTTATTCACATAGTCATCCGCTGTCTGCGGCTTACCGTCACTTTTAGAAATTTTTTTCCCGTCTTCACCTACTACGAACCCGTGAGTCAAAACCGCCTTATAGGGGGCCATTCCATCGTTGATTACTACGCTTGTCAACAGCGATGACTGGAACCAACCGCGATGCTGATCGCTTCCCTCCAAATACAAATCCGCTGGAAATGATAAATTTTCCCATTTTTTCAATACCGCATAATGACTTACTCCGGAATCGATCCAAACATCGAGCGTATCGGTACTTTTTCGCAATTGTTTTTCCCTAAAACTTTCCGGCAAATCAATTCCTTCCAAAATTTTTTCGACGCCATGATCGAACCAAAAATTGGAACCGAATTGCTCAAATTTTCCAGCAATTTTACGGATCACCGACGCATCCAATAGTGCCTCACCATTTTCATCGAAAAATATGGGCAAGGGTACACCCCATGCACGCTGACGACTGATACACCAATCGGGTCGCGCCGATACGGAACCGCGAATACGATTTTCTCCGTACTCCGGAATCCATTTTACCGACGAAATTGCCCGTTGAGCATGCCCACGCATATCGTGCGCATCCAGGGCGATGAACCACTGGTCCATGGCTCGGAAAATAACCGGAGTCTTCGAGCGCCAGCAGTGAGGATACTGGTGGATACACGGTTCCATTCCTAATAATACTTTTTCCGTTTCCAATCGTTTAATTACGGCCTCATTTGCTTCGCAATGACCATTCGTATCGAGTACACTTAGGCCAACAAATGCCTTCGGTACCTGACCGTCATCGATGTAGCATCCCTCGTCATCGATCGGACAATAGGTCGGTAGTCCATACTTTAAGCCCGTAACATAGTCCTCCAACCCGTGGCCCGGTGCTATGTGTACGCACCCCGTACCCGTATCCGTCGTCACGTAGTCCGCCAAAACAATGGGACTGTCGCGGTCAATAAAAGGATGCCTTGCTACCAAATGTTCGAGATCGCTTCCCCAAAAATGCTTTATAATTTTAAAATATCTAAATTTACATTTACTCGTGAAATCACGGATAAGCGCCGCCGCAACAATAAAATACTCCCTCCCAACTTTTGCTAAAACATAGTCCACTTTGGGATGAACGGCAATTGCTAAGTTGGCCGGTAATGTCCAGGGTGTGGTCGTCCAAATTACGAAGGAAATTGGTTCGAGAATCTCGTCTTCCGCGTTCCCAGATAATGCTTCAACTTCCAAAGATGGCTCCGAATTATGCGGCACATCATCCGTAGGGTCCGAACATGAATTCTCCGGGCAATCCGAAGTCTCCGGTGTGTTAAAAAAAACTAAACTTTCTTCGCTGATAGGAAATTTTACGTAAATCGATGGACTTGTGTGTTCCCTATATTCTATTTCCGCTTCCGCAAGGGCAGTTTTACAGGGAATGGACCAATAAACCGGTTTTTTTCCACGGTAAACTTGATCCCGTTCCACAAATTTTGCGAAAACTTCTAAAATTGACGCTTCGTAGGTGGGGTCCAAGGTGCGGTATTCCCGTTCCCAATCCGCTAAAATACCTAAACGTTGAAATTGTTGGCGCTGTTTTTTCATAAAACTATGCGAAAAATCAGCGCATCTCTCCCGCAATGCACTGGCCGATAGTTCTTTTTTTTCTTCCTTGAGGGCCTTGGAAACTTTGTGCTCAATGGGTAAGCCGTGGCAGTCCCAGCCAGGAATGTAGGGCGTTCGATAGCCACACATCGATCTGTAACGCAAAATAATATCCTTCAAAATTTTATTGAGCGCCGTTCCGATATGCACATCACCATTGGTAAATGGAGGGCCATCGTGCAAAATAAATAAAGGACCGCCCGCATTCTTTTTTTGAAGTTCTTGGTATAAATTAATTTTTTTCCAATGGATTACCCTGGAAGGTTCGCGATCCACTAGGTTCGCACGCATCGGAAAATTCGTCGTCGGCAAATTCAATGTGTCTTTTAACTCCATAAACACTCTCTACACCTTTTTATAAAACTATGGGCAGTTTTAATTTTCTATTCACAGTGTCAATAAGAAGAATTAATTTTTTGCGGAAGTCTTCCCCCAGAGGGCTCCCCGCCCTCTGGACTCCCG